>SKTL01000062.1 GCA_007122555.1 Thermomicrobiaceae bacterium
CCAACCTCATGCTTCTGGTAGAGCTCTTTCACCATCCGGTCAACCATCGTGACAAACGCGGGATCGTGGTTCGCCAGTTCGTTCAGCAGTCCAATCACATCCTGACGGAAATTGACCCGCTGATCCGATTCTGTGTAGATGTCGCCAAGCCAGCGTCCACGTTCGCTCGGTTCCGGCTCTTCACCGTGGTGAAACCGCTCATAGCACCAGAGGCACTTGATAACGTGCATTCCGATATCGCCAATATAATTGGCTTTCTGAACCTCGAAACCGGCCAGATCCAGAATGCGGCAAAGGGTATTGCCAAGGGTCGCGTTGCGCAGGTGGCCGATGTGGAACGCCTTGTGGGTATTCGGCTGGGAATACTCCACCATTACCCGGTCCGATTTCGGCTCTCCGCGACCATATCCGGTCGCTTGTTCCTTGATCGCGCCGATCACCCGGTTTGCGAACCGCTGGGTATCAAACTCGATGTTGATGTACCCGTTTGTCGCCTCGATACTCGAAAACTCCTCATCGCTGGCCAGTTTCTCGGCAACCTGTTCGGCAATCTCCTGCGCGCGAGGACCGATCAGCTCCTTGGCCTTCTTCTTGGCCTGCTTCTTCGAGAGCCCGTCCAGCTCCGGGATGCGCTCCTGGCTGATCTGCTCATTGGCGAGCTGATAGCAGATCGACGATGAGGTGCCCCAGGTTCCGGCGAACGGAATCGGCCGCATAACGAACTCACGCCGTCCGTATCCGAGTTCATCCAGAATATCGTTGATTCGGCCCGCGGCGCGTTCCTGCTCACGCTGCAACATTGCTGGTCACCTCGTTTGTCACTAGATGGTTTCCATGCTCGATCGCCATTCGGTTCGTTGTAGAGAGATTATTCAACCGGACTGCGCAGTTGCGCTATAGGTATCGGCGCGTTCGACACCAGCGGCGCGCCGTTCCGCCCAGAACCGGCCGGCGCGGTAGAGGCTCTCGAATGTCCCGGCGTCGCTCCAGTAGCCGTCCAGCACAGTCCAGCGAAGCGAATCATCTCGAATGTACCAGTTGTTGACATCAGTAATTTCCAGCTCGCCCCGGTCGGATGGCGCTAGACGGCTGATGTAGTCAAAGACCCTGTTGTCGTAGATATACAGACCGGTGACTGCGTACGGGCTCTGCGGATTGTCCGGCTTCTCCTCGATCTCCAGAATGCGGGACGAATCGCCCGGATCGAATACGGGACACCCGAATCGTTCCGGATCCGATACGCTCGCCAGAAAGAGCAAGGCCCCGTCCGTGAAACCTTCAACATCATCGCGTATATCGGCATCGGTGGTGTTGTCGCCGAGAATGACGCACACGTCATCGCCGCCGGCGAACTCCTGACAGAGTGAAAGCGCTTCGGCGATGCCGCCCTCGTTCTCCTGGTAGGCGTATTCGAGGTGGCGGATGCCCAGATGCTTGCCGTTCCTCAACACACGCAGAAAATGGCCGGCGTGCGGGCCGCCGGTGACGATCATGATGTGATCGATTCCAGCGTTCACAAGCGTCGCGATGGGGTAGTAGATCATCGGCTGATCGTAAATCGGCAGCAGATGCTTGTTTGTTGCGAAGGTCAGCGGATACAGCCGGCTCCCCAGCCCACCTGCCAGAATGATGCCTTTCATCCGATTCCGCTCCAGCTTCAGTCGCTACGCTGTCACGCAGCCACGCCCGGCGACAATTGCAGCAAACGGCGTCTGCCGGGAGATTGTACCCGGCAAAGAGCCACGCGAAACCATACCAGACGCCGGAAGCAGGGGAAACAGCCGGCATTGCGCTGAGAACCAGACGTGAAACCCGCAACCCGAAGGCGTATTCCGCGACTTGCCGATCAGCTAATGTCGCCGGAGTCGGGATTACTCGAATCCTTCTTGCCGCCTTTGGGATAGACACCCTTCGTTACCGTCTTGATCATCGCGCGCCAGCCAGCGATCGAGCTGTACGTGGAAATCACTGGCTTGGCGACTTCCTCGCTCACGAAGTTGGTGGTCCCGTGAACGCGAGATGCGGTCGCCGTCAGTTCCTCCAGCAGCGGAATGATCTTGTCCTTGATCATCAGCGCCAGCCAGACAGCAACGCCGACCAGCGCCGCCATGAGCATGATCCAGAGAACCACGCCAACCGTAATGAAGACGAGCGAAATGTCGCGCAATCGCTCAAGCGGCGCCTGGTGATCGCCACCCAGGAGATAGAGCCCAACGATCAGCGCAATGAGTAGAAGCGCCACACCTCCGAGAATGACCCAGAGCCACCCTTGTCGCATACCTTATCCCTTCCGCGTGCTCTCCGGTTCGTCCTGGGCCTGACTCTGCAGGATTCAGGCCGAGGCGCGCTCGTCCCGGTCCGCTATCTTTCGCGCGCGGCGCCGAGCCTGCGTGCTATCGGGCTGCAGCGGCGCCGTGAAGAACCAGCACAACCCCAGTAACAATGCTGCACCACCCGTCGCCATCACGACTGACACATTTCCAACCTGCGCGTATGTTGCTCCAGTGAACGTCGCAACGATCTGCCCGGCAAAGACGCCCGCAAGCGCCGAGGCAAGAAAGCACGGCAGCTGCCAGAGCCGCCGTCCAACAATACTGTGAACGAGAAACCCGAGCGTCAGCGCCAGCACGATGGCGAACAGTACAGATGGCGGCACAGCTCTACCGTCTACTCTCAGTCAATTCCAGGCCACGAGATCGGAACGTTCCAGCAAGACAGGATTCTCCTGAGCGATGCGTCCGTATACGGACTCTATCATACGATCATCTCCAGCTAATCGCCCGCTGGAAACAGCTCGTCCAGTTACGGTCAGACCCATGTCCGGCTCATCTGTTTCACCACGTCTCGCGGAATGTAGGATGTCTTTCCGATCTCATATCGACGATAGGCATTGTCGTGCGGCGGACCCACCGCAACCCAGATCGATTTCTGAGCCGGCTCCGCAATGACCGAGGCGAACGTGATGATGTCGGACCCTTCCCGATCGCCATCCGCCCGGCATATCGAATCAGGAACAGCCTCGCGGTCACGGAAGATCGTCCGCATGCGGTGATTGTCGAGCTGACCGTGATGCTCCCGGAGAAGCGTCTCCATTCGCTGCTGTCGAATCTGTGAATTGCGAAGCTGCCGCCCGACGGACCGCTCTTCGTCCGCAAGCTCCGCTGCCGTATAGTGGTTCGCGTGCGCCAGCAACCCGTTCTCCGGCTCAATCCGGACATCCCGGGTCGGGGTCGTCTCCAGATCGGCCGCAACGCCGTGCGAATCGATCATGATCAGGTTGCGCGATGAGGCGCGCGGGACCGCGCGAATGGCGTTGATTGCGTCATCGACGTTATCGTGCGTCAACGCCAGGCGGGAGAGAAAGTACCGCGGGAACCCGACGCGCCAGCCGTCGCAGGTGACGAAGTTTGCGAAGACACCCATACCGCGATCGTTGATGCCGATGTACGACATCTGTCCGGCCGGCGTCAGCATCAGAACCGCTGGCTGGTCATCTGGAACCAGCTCAACGACGACCGAAATATCCCGGTAGAGAGCGGGAAGGTCAGCGTTCTGCCCGATCAGCGGTTCACCCGACTTCGTCGCCTCCGGAAGCGCCGCGAACGAGGTGCACTCGTCCGGGGCGTCAATCAGGTCCGGGGGAGTCGTCACACCGAGCTCGGCGCGCAGTTGCAACAGGTAGGCGTCGCTGAGATCAATCCCGGCGCCTTCGGCCAGACCCTGGACTTCCTCATCGAAAAACCGCGCATGAGCGATGACCGTTTCACGATACGCCGCCGCCGCCGTTCTGGCGCGCTCAGCCGAAATGCTGTTCTTCTCTCGCAGCCGGGTCAACGCTTTGTCCCGATGCTGGATAATCAGATCCTGACACGCCTCTCCGAACTGCCGGCCGATTTCTCGATGTGTGCCCGTAAAACGGTAGAAGGGAAACGACTGATTCTTCGGCATCGAACGTCCTCCTCGCAACGCGATCGCTCAAGTCCGGGGGCGCCTGTTTGTTCATCCTAACCGATCATTGCGATTGATTCAGCATCCAGGAACGTACTGAAGGTTTCCGACGTCTTACTGTTAACGAGCAACGCACCTGGCGCACGCCATATGAAAGGAACATCGGTGAATAGATCGAGTAATCTGCTGCGCATCGGCTTACCCATGCTTTCGCTTGCTCTGGTGCTGGTGATCGCCATCGTTCGGGTGGGATCAGACGATACCGGGAACGGAGAGAACGACACTAATCACGAAAATGCTCGCCTGGTCGAGCCCGTCTCAATCGATTCCGTTGACATTCGGCTGGCGGAGAGCTTTCCGGTTCAGGCGTTTGTTGAGGTGTCAGGATATCTGCCTGACCCGTGCTGGGAACCAATGGAACCGCACATTGTCCAGGATGGCAGCCGGTTCGACATTGAGATCCTGGCCGAACGTGATGCCGATGAGTTCTGTCCGCAGGTGATAGAGGACTACGACACGTCAATCTCGCTTGGACCAGTCGATCCTGGAGACTATGTCGTCCGGGTGAATTCGGTGGAAGAGCAGTTCAGGGTGGACTAAGGTGGACGAACCACGCAGCTAGCGGCGCGCCATCCGCCGGGAGAAGCGGAATGGGACGTCAAGTTCCTGGATCTTGTCAGGATCGAATGGCGTCGTGCTCAGTTGTCCGGCATTCGCCTCCTCAAAGGCGTCTACGTATTCGAGCAGCCGCTGGACCTGCGCCGGAGAGGGCTCGTCGTCGAAGGTCGCAAACGCGCTGCAGTACCGGCCCTGGGAGTAGTAGACAACGTCGCCGTCGGCGAGCTGTGTCATGTTCGCGCGCGAGCCGAACATCTCTTCACTGAGACCTTCCATGACGGAGACCATGCCGCTGATCAGCGATTCATCCATCGCAAAATGCCCGTAGCTCACGACTGGGATGCCGGATTTATCGATTACCGCGAGCGCAAGCGCATCGGCATCCGGCGCGCTGGTCAACGCGTCCGGCGCTTCTGGAAGTACGCCCAGCGCTTCGCCTGTCCCTTTCGCGCGAGATTGAACCCGCGACATCACCGAACGCAGCCCATCGAGGTAGGCGATCAGTTGCTGGTTGAACCGGTTGTAACGGGCCATACTGATCGACCCTGTCGAGAGAAGATGATTGAGATGGTCGAGGCGAACCAGGACAGTGTCCTGCCGGCGCTCGAGTTCACGAATGATATCCGTCCGGTTCCGTTCCTGAGCAGCGGAACGAGAAGCGCTCCACATGCGCTCCAGCCGTTGATCCCTGAGATCTCGAGCGATCCCCCGCTCAACCTCATAGTAGGGAGTTCCGGCGACGGCGGCGGTCGCGTATTCTGGTCGACCACCGCGCAGACCAATGCTGCGGTCGTACTCGGGTGTCCCGATCTCCGGTCTGCGGTCATCGACTCGCTCGGGCCAGTTACTGGACAGCGCGGCTTTGAGATCAAGACTCCGTCCCATCGCCGCCACCATCGCGCCAAAGATTGACGCCACCCAGGGTCCGCCAAGCGGGAGCGCCAGGAGCATGACCAGTTCACGCGGCAACTCAGCCGGCCAGGGTAATCCCAGCAGCACCAGAGCGCCGATATGCAACGTGAAAACGGAAGTCGATAATCCGCTGGGCTCCGCCGTACTCACTGACCAGGTCAAGATTATGATTGCCACCAGCACGAGCCGGATCAGGTGCACGACCATTGCCTGCTGCGCATGGCGAACCAGAAACGGGTTTCTTGGACCCAGCGCGACAATGATCAGGGCGAAGGCGCCGATCAGATAGGCAGCCGACGCCAGCAGACGGCTTGGTCGCGATGGCTGGGACTTGACGCGAGCTGTTTGTGATGCGGCCATCAGCCTGTCCGTCTCGCTGTGAATCGCAGCGCGAGCCGCAACCCCGGGAATTCACGCGTACGAATGCGGAGACTGAACCCAGTGCAGTCCACGGAATCAGTATAACAACCGCCTGCCCGGATTCCGGGGTGAAATCCGCCCGATGACCGGAGTACGGACGTGTCGCCGTTCCAGTACATTTGTCCCGGGAGATACGTCAGCAATATGCGCAAACCTTCGGCGCACCAACAGGGTCAGGACAGGCGCCTGTGTTATCCTTGGAACTGGAGGAAGCAAACGATGAGCCGTCAAGTTGCGCGACGCAAACAGCCTGGATCAACCCGCGGCAAAGTGCTCGAAGCATTGAAAAAGAGCGACGGGTTGACCGCAGACCAGCTCGCCGATCTCATCGGCGTGACATCGATGGCTGTCCGCAAACATCTCGCCGCGCTCGAGCGCGACGGTTACG
>SKTL01000233.1 GCA_007122555.1 Thermomicrobiaceae bacterium
ACTCCAGCGCCAGGCCGGTGCCGATGGCGACGCAGCTCAGCGGGTCGTCGGCGACGTAGCAGGGGACGCCGGTCACTTCGGTGAGCAAGACGTCGAAGTTGCGCAGCAATGCCCCGCCGCCGGTCAGGATCATCCCTTTGTCGATAATATCCGAAGACAGCTCCGGTGGGGTTTCTTCCAGCACTGCCCGAACCGCCCCGATGATCGCTTCCAGCGGCTCGGTGAACGCCTCGGTGATCTCGTTGGCGTGGATCTGTATCGTCCGCGGCAGACCCGCGATCTCATCGCGTCCACGGACATCGAGATAAATGTCTTCCTCGGTCGGGATGGCCGAGCCGATCGCGATCTTGATCTCCTCAGCAGTACGATCGCCAATACGCAGGTTGTACTTGCGTTTGATGTAATTCTGGATCGCCTCATCGAACCGGTTGCCCCCCATCCGGATCGAGCGGGCGACGACGATTCCGTTCAGGGAGATGACCGCGACCTCAGTCGTCCCGCCACCGATATCGATGATCATGTTGCCGCTCGGATCGGCGACCGGAACCTTGGCTCCGATCGCCGCGGCGAGCGGTTCGCTGATGAGGTAGGCGCGACGGGCTCCGGCGTTCAGCGCGGCATCGCGAACCGCGCGGCGTTCGACACCGGTTACCCCCGCCGGGACGCAGATCATCACTTCCGGGCGAATCAGCGAAAACCGGCCAACCGCCTTGTTGATGAAGTAGCGCAGCATTTCCTGAGTGACGACATAGTCGGCAATCACCCCATCCCGCATCGGTCGGACGACCTCGATCGTCTCCCGCGGCTCGCGACCCAGCATGTTGCGTGCTTCAATGCCGACTGCCTTGACTTTGCCATCACGCGCGGAAATCGCGACAACGGACGGCTCGTTCAGGACAATCCCTCGACCACGCAGGAAGACAAGAACGTTCGCCGTTCCCAGATCGATTCCAAGCTGCTTTGACAAAGGTAACCGCTCCGTTGCCTGTTCGCATTAGCCGTGAAGGAGACCTCAACCCTGAACTGGTTCACTGAGGTCCAGACGCGCACGCATCTGCGCGTGCGTACGCACGAGTATCATACCAGCGATGAGGCCCTCAGCGAGTTCTGAATCGCCATCAGGTCGCTGGCTCGACACCTTTCTCGCGCAATTTCTCAATATCGCTACGGGTTTCGGCCAGCTGGCGCTGGATGACCGGCAACCTGTCCCGCTGTCGTTCCAGATCCTGAATCACATCGTCCCGCTCCTTACGGATCCGATGTAGATCCTGATCGATCTGCTGACGCTTCCAGTCAAACCCGGCGCAGTGCGGACAGCGGTTCTTCTGATCAAGCCACCCGCCGCACCGCGGACACGGTCTGGTCATGTCCGCAAGCGCTATTGCCGGCGGGTCGCTCCCGGCAGCGGTATGCTCCAGCACCTGGTTAGCGTAGATCGCAAGGCTGTGACGCAGATGCTCCCGGAGTTCCTGCGACAACTCCTCTGATTCCAGCTTCGGCATCAGCTGATCGACATCGCCGGACACCCGGCGGAGCTCGGGGATCGTCACCTGATGTCCCCGTTCGGCCCAGTCGATTTCCTCAGTGTATACGATCGATGCCGCTCCGATGTTCAAGGTTATCGTCGCTGGCTCGGCTTCCTGAAGATCGGTAACAGTAATCGGGATATTCTCGAGCTGTGGACGCGGCTCCGGATGCGGCGCCGGCTCGATGGCTTCACGGTCCGCCAGCGCCTGTTCAATCGCCCGGTTGAGTTGCTCGATGCGCTCGGTCCACTGATTCTCCGCTTCAAGTGATTCCTCGGCGCGTTGCAGGTCATACAGAAGATCGCCTTCGCGCTTCAGCAGGCGGCGGAGTGAGCGCCGCTCGGCATCACGAATGTGACCGCCCTGGGGCGGCTCGCCAGACTGGGTCTCCCCGGACTGCGAGCCGGTCTGCGGCTCGTCAGCGGATTGTTTCGCCCGGTTGAGCCAATTTCGCAGCCACGACACGTGACCACCTCCCAACACCAGGTTAAGTTCGCGCGACGACACGCGGCCATGCGCACTCGTCCAGGATTAAGCCTGATGACCGGTCGATCCGTCCGAGCGGACAACCTGCCAACCGTCTACCTGCTTCAACGCCCGCAGGATGTGTGGCGCGACCCGTTCCGGATCCGGCAATCCACGAATCCCCTTGATCCGCTGTTCTCCACCATCTTCGGTGCCGTCGAGCGCTCGCACCATCCCGAAAATCTCGATCCGCATCTGCTGGTTGACCCCGGCGATGATCACAACCGTCCGGGTATAGCCGCCGCTCGTCCAGCTTATGCGGACGCTGACCGCGTCGCGGCTCGACCCGCCGGGCTCCAGACGAGCAAGTCCATCAAACTGCTCGATCGCCAGTTGCGCCGCCTGTGTGATCTCCTGCTCGGCCTGCTTCTTGTTGACCTTGCGGATCTCCTCCGGCCTCAGTCCGGTAACCTCGGCGAATCGCAATCGCACCCTGGGTATCTGCCAGGCGACGACCATCCCAAGCAGGATAGCCGCGTGGACGATTCCCGTTCCGATCGCATGCTCCATCGTGTCACTGGAATAGATGCGAGACCAGTCGCCATGCAGGTCGCTCAGAAAATCGATCGCCGGATAGAAAACCAGCGACATCAGAATGCTGATGACTCCGAACATGATGAACAGGTAGTTCACCGCCGCTCGCATCGGCCGCAGAAACGCCAGGACAAGGACGCCAAGCCCCATCGCCACACTGACAATATTCCCCCAGAGGGCGATCCAGAACAGTTCCACCGCGTCGCTGATGCCCTCGTATCCGACAAATCCGAAGAAGAAAAAGAACCCGAACGCGACGACATCGCCGCCGTACCACCAGATCGCGACTGCGTGGCCAACTTCGTGAAAGAAGACGCTGATCGGGATCAGGATGAAGAACGCCGCAACGCTCATGTGCTGGCGATCCGCACGGGTGAAGTTTTCATCGAACAGCTGCTTGCGATCACGAATTGTCTGATAGATCGTGCGGATGGAGATGACCGCCATCACCAGACCCATGATCGCCATGCCAGTGAAATCAAACGGCACAGAGCGCTCCTTACTTCAACGCATGATTGTAGCACCCTGATTCGGCCCGCCGTTTCCCGCTTGCGGCGACAATCCGCAGCAGTCGAGGTGGTAGAGTGGAGCCCTGTTGAACCGAACGCTCCATGAGAAGGTCTCTTCGTGACAAACGATCCCCTGTCTGGCGATCAGATCCACCTGGCGGACAATCTTGACCTCCTTCGAACGCTGCCGGACGGATCGATTCCGCTGGTGTACATCGATCCGCCCTTCAACACCGGACGACGTCAATCGCGGACGCGCATCCAGACGGTTCGATCCGATGACGGCGACCGTGTTGGATTCCTCGGCCGGAGCTATCAGACCACCAGACTTGGCGCCAGCTCGTTCGCCGATTCCTTCGACGACTACCTCGCCTTCCTGGAGCCGCGGTTGATCGAAGCTCATCGGGTCCTTCACCCTGCCGGGACGATGTATGTCCATCTCGATTACCGCGAAGTTCACTACGTCAAAGTCATGATGGATGTGATATTTGGCCGGGAGAGCTTCCTCAATGAGATTATCTGGGCATATGACTACGGAGCGCGCGCCAGGCGACGATGGCCGGCCAAGCACGACAACATCCTGGTCTACGTCAAGCACCCGGCGGCCTACACCTTCAACGTTGACGACATCGACCGGGAGCCCTACATGGCGCCCGGGCTGGTCGGGCCCGAGAAAGCAGCGCGCGGGAAGCTCCCGACGGATACCTGGTGGCATACGATCGTGCCGACCGTTGGAGCGGAGCGGACCGGGTATCCGACGCAGAAACCGCTCGGAATTCTCCGTCGAATCATCAGGGCGTCATCGAACCCCGGCGATCTGGTGCTCGATTTCTTTGCCGGCAGCGGAACCACTGGAATTGCGGCTCATGAACTCGGTCGACGCTTTCTTCTTGTGGATCAGCACGAGGAGGCGTTGCGCGTGATGGCGACTCGTTTCCGCGACATTCCAGGCGTCCGGATCGTGGGCTATGATCCTGATTAGCAAGATAATCGCACTGAAGGGACACGCTTAATTGACACGCATTATCGATCTCCGGGGAGACTGGGCCGCCCGGCCGACCGACGCCATGCGCAAAGCAATGGCCGAGGCCGAGGTTGGCGACGACAACTCGCAGGAAGACCCGACCGTCATCGAGCTCGAAGAGCGCTCCGCCGAGTTGATGGGCAAGGAAGCCGGGCTCTTCGTCCCCAGCGGCACCATGGGGAACCTGGTAAGCATTATGGCGCTCGCTCCATACGGCTCAGAGATCATCGCCGGGGACCAGGCGCACGCCGTGATCTATGAGGTCGGCGGATACGCGGCCATCGGCGGGCACCCGATCCGCACGGTCCCGAACGATCGATTCGGCATGATGGACCCGGCATCGGTGCGGGACGCGATCCGGCCATCCGGCAACATTCACTTCCCCAGGACCGGCCTGCTCTTGCTGGAGAACACGCACAATCTGCGCGGCGGCGGCGTGATGACTGTGGAACAGACGCGCAGCCTCGCGAACGTAGCCCACGATGCCGGCGTGCCGGTCCACGTTGACGGCTCGAGGCTGTTTAATGCCGCCGCCGCGCTCGGCATCCCGGCGAAGGATCTGGTTGCTGATCTCGATATGGCGTCGTTCTGCCTGTCGAAAGCGCTGGCGGCGCCGGTCGGCTCGATGGTCGTCGGAACGACGGAGCAGATTGCCCGGGCGCGACAGGCCCGCAAGCTGCTGGGCGGCGGCATGCGCCAGGCGGGCGTGATCGCCGCGGCGGGCATAGTTGCGCTCGAGCAGATGATCGACCGGATTCCCGAGGACCACGAGAACGCCAGAAAGCTCGCCTACGGTCTGGCGGACATACCGGGATTCACGGTTGACCTGGAGACCGTCCAGTCTAACCTCGTCTTCGCCGACATTTCCGAGGGGAAGACAGGACCGGAAATCGGCGCGGCGCTGGAGCAGAACGGAATCCGGATCAACGTCTTCGGACCGACGCGCATTCGGTTCGCCCTGCACTACGAGATAACGTCCGCCGATGTCGATCGCGTCATCGATGAGGTCCGACAGCTCGTCTAACGTCTGAAGCCCCTGGATAACCCAGTTCTCGTCTGTCGCCTCGTCATACCCCGGGTGACTGTTATACTTGGAGGTATCGGTTGTTCTGGAAGTCGACCAGTATTCCGCAAACTGCGGGACGGTCGGTTACAGCAACAATCAGGCAGAGACACGACGAATGCTGAAAACTCAATGAGTCAGTCGATCGATCTGCTGATGTGAAAGCGACGGGTGCTATGGTTCGATCCCAGGACGAACGCCCTGGATCTGGACCGGCGCCGGCGACAGATGAGGTCGAAGGGCTCCACTTCGGATGTTCGATGTTGCGCCGTACACGGCTCTATCTAAATGGTGGTGATATGCCGGTCATGCGCTGTTCCCTCGGATACGCGATCCGGGGAAAAGACCAATACGAGCAGTGTATGGCAGTTGAAGACCCATGTAACTGTTGGCACCTGCCTTCACAAAATGGATCCGGTTCCTGAAACATCGGCCTCCGCAAGCGGAGGGCCCCTTCGGGCAAACGGCCCGAGCCGGTCCCGGTACAGGGCACAGGACGCACGAAACCCGGCGGGTATTCCCCGCCGGGTTCTTTCGTCTCCGAGACAGTCTGCGATGTCACTGAGAGCATCCAGCTCTAGGCCACTGCTTCCTCAACCTCAGCCGGGAAGGCCGCGTTGGTGAACACCTGCTGTATGTCATCAAGATCCTCCAGCGCGTCCATCAACCGGATCGTTTTCTGCGCGTCACCCAGATCGAGCTCCAAGGTGTTCTGGGGCAACCGGGTGACCTCCGCCTGCTCGACCGACAGGCCGTTCGACCGAAGCTGCTCGGCGACATCGCTCAAGGCCGCAGGTTCAGTCGTGACATAGATTGCGTCATCGGTGGGATCGACATCCGACGCGCCGGCATCGATGGCGGTCATTGCCACCTCATCCGCATCAAGGCCATCAGCTGGAACGACAATCTGTCCAACGGTGTCGAACTGCCAGGCGACGCAGCCGGTCTCCCCGAGCGCGCCACCGTTTCGGTTGAAAGCAGTTCGGACTTCGGATGCCGTTCGGTTTCGGTTATCGGTCAGTGCGATCGCCATGATCGCGACGCCGCTCGGGCCGTATCCCTCGTAGAAGACGGTTTCGTAGTTCACGCTCTCCGAACCAGC
>SKTL01000357.1 GCA_007122555.1 Thermomicrobiaceae bacterium
ACTCGGGCGACCTCCATCCCGCCCTTTTTCAGGTAGCGCCCCATGCGTTCGTAGAACTTCTGACTGTAGGTGGTGGTATAGATGGAGAACTTGTCTCCGCCGGTCGAATAGCAGAAATCGGATGCGTGGGCTGTTGATCCGACGTTGGTTGGGATGGACGACGTGTCGATCCCGACGACGTCTTTCCATCCACTCTGGACGAGGTGCCAGGCCAGGAATGACCCGACAATGCCTCCTGCTCCGATGATTACGACCTGGGCCTGCTTCGGGAATGCGCCGGCAACCATTGGGCGTCTCCTTGCCACTGCACGTAGAACGGCTTCGCGTTTTCTCGCATTCAAACCAGCACTATGACTGAAGTGTGTGTATTAGTCTGATCACGAGGTACGCCTTCGTGCGTTCCTGCTTATCCCAGATAGTCAAGAATGACCCTGACTTGACCTGGCAAAAGTCCTGTGCAATAGCAAATAGCCGTAACATTGCCTTGGGGTGTATTTTGTCTATGGCGCTATTAGGCATACTGTAACACGTTTTGGTCGCCGACGCAATCCCTCTTTTTCGTTTTCTCGGGTTCGTGGTTTGACAGGGGAAAACGGGCGATACGACGGGCCGAACGAGCAGAAACGGTTCTTGTGTTCCGCCTTCGGAGAAGGTTGGCGACCTTACGCAATCCAGGGAGCGTTTCGAGCTTGTAGACACACGTAACAATTGGCGACTACGTGAGAAAGTGGGCAGTAGAACCGGAGCTCAACCACATCAGATATTCTCGTTCCAGGCCAGGTCGAGATAGGCGTCAACCTCATCGTCAACGTCTGAGGCAGACTCAAGGGGGATTCGCAGGTTGATCGTCTCGTTCCCGAGATTCTTCGCCTGAACAAGGCGGCCCGATGGCTGGTGTCCATCGAGACGGAGTCCGAGATCGACTCGTTTTTTCGTCGTCGCTTTGATCACCGCGAACTGACGGCGAGGCGTGTAGAGCGGCGTGTAGGTCTTCCGTCCAACGACCTCGATCTCAGGGTGGACGGCCCGAGCACGGGCGATTAGCTGATCGAAGATCGGCCGGAGATGAGGACGATCAGCGTACTGGTTATCGATAAGCTCATCGTCGGGAGTCTGCAGGTAATCCGGATAGCCGAATCGCTCCATTATCAGCAGCATCTGTGTGTAGCCGTGAATTCCGCGTTCATCCAGCCAGGCTCGGACGCCCGGTTCATCACCGGGCGCTTCTTCCAGAATGCGCTGGTTCCAGCGTTCGACATCCTCACCGGTCTTCTGCAGCAGTCGCCTGGAGTATTCATCCAACATTGCCCGCCAGGATCGCTGATAGGACATGGACTGCTCCTCTGATTACTACGGCGCCGGCGGCTGGCTTTCGGCCGCCTTTGTGACGGCCATGATTTCGAGCGGTTCGATTCCGAGCTCTCCGGCCACCGATTCAAACCACTGGATCACTTCCGGGTGAAACGGAATGCCGTTCTCCCGGCGATAGATCTCCTCTTCGTATTCGAGAACGCCGGGGTAGATGACTCGCTCATGTCCGGGCGCTGGCCTGGTGGCCTTCAGCGTCTGGAGCATTGCGTCCATGCGGTCCTTGTACTCTTCCAGGTCAGTGAACGCCTCGATGTCGTACGCCACGAAGTGGTGCTTGAATTGCTGGGATGTGTCAAGCATGGACGGGATACCGCCGGAAAGCATTGTCGACATAACTTCAGCCCAGAGTCCGAGTCCGTAGCCCTTATGTGAACCTTGCTCCCTGGTGCCGCCCAGTGGCAGGAGCTGATAATCGTCGCGGTCGGGCGCAACCGCCTTCTCCGTGATCGGGGAACCGTCCAGCCGGGCGATCCAGTTCGGCTCCAGCTCGGATTGCAGCCGGTGAGCCAGTCGCAACTTGTTTTCCGCGATGACCGTGGTGGCCACATCAAACAGGAGGAACGGCTCATTGCGGGTTGGCGCGGCGTAGGCGATCGGGTTGGTGCCAAGACGGGGTTCCGCGCCGTAAGTCGGCAGCACGCGCGGTCCGGCCGCGGACATTGAAACGCCGATCATGTCCTGCTCCGCGGCGATCATCGCCATGTGACCGGCTGCGCCGAGATGGCCGCTGTTTCGCATCGAAACGACGCCGACGCCGACATTGCGGGCTTTTTCGATCGCCAGACGCATCGCCGCCGGACCGATGATGATACCCAACCCGGCGTCCCCGTCGATCGAGGCGACCGCCGGCGTTTCTCGCAGGATTGTCCATTTCGGGTCAGGGTTGAGCCGGCCCTCCTGGAACCACTCGACGTAGACTCGCATCATGTTCGAAACGCCGTGGGAATCGACGCCTCGCAGGTCCGTCATCGTCAGGACGTGGGCGCCTTCATCGGCCCCATCCGCCGGGACTCCGAGCTTCTCGAAGATCTCCCTCACTGTCTTATGGAGAGCCTCACCGGATACGCGGATTTCATCATCTTTGGACACCTTGAACTGCTGCAGCATGCGGGTTTCTCCAGATCACGGATATGCGAATGTTGATGAGCCTAATCTAGCACGGATTCAATAACCTGTGATAGCGATCGGACCGGCAGGTGAACCGAGCGCGCCCGGTTCGAATTCCATCCGGATCACCCCCAAGGAGTGTCCGGCGCCGCTCGGACGACTCGGAGCGGATATCGTGGACCAGCGGGATTGGTAGCGAACGGCCCTCACCCCCGGCCCCTCTCCCAATGCTGGGAGAGGGGAGTCAATTGTTCGGCGATGCTGGTGACAGGTACGCGGATTGACCCCTGGATGGTTCGTCGTTTCTGGCGATGCTGGAAGGCAAAGACGGGGCCGGCCAGGATGCCGCGAATTCGGGCTCGAGCCGCAGGCTCGCGGATGTGGAGACATGCTGCGAACAACTGGCGGACCTGATGGGCGAGAAATCGCGGCCAGATGCGTCGTCGGAGACCCGCCGGTAAATTCTTCGCCAACACGGCGAAGCTGTTTCGCGCGACATAATACGAGGCGAGCGGGCCGCCGCCGGTCGCCGAGAGATGATGAGCGACCCGGGCATCCGGGATGTACCTGATCCCGTACCCCAGCAGTCTTAACCGCCAGCCGAGGTCGATATCTTCAAGATACATGAAGAAATCGGCATCGAAGACGTGCCGCGTAATCGCGGAGGCCTTCTCGAGAGCCGAGCGACGATACATGGCGGCGGCCGCGCAGGCGGAGAAGACCTCTTCCTCGACGTCGTACTGTCCCTGATCGAGCTCCCAGACGCCTCGACTGTTCGCAAGCCCGGACCAGGAGAATGTATCGCCGGCCGCGTGGAGACGACCGGATCCATCGGCGAGCAGGATCTTGCTGGCAAGCGCCCCGGCGTCTGGATTGCGGTCCATCGCGTCTACCAGTCGCTTCAGCCACTCGGGTTCCGGGATTGCGTCGTTATTCAGGAGCGCGACGAATTCGGCCGAACCTGCGCCGATCCCGGTATTGCATGCGGCGGCGAACCCGAGGTTTCCGGGGCGACGCAGATAGCCGAATTCAGGGAACTCTTCGATCATCATCAGATCAGAGCCGTCAGCCGATCCGTCGTCAACGACGATCACGTTGAAGCCCGGAAATGTCTGGTTGCGGACCGCGGTCAGACAGGTCCGCAGATGCTCCCGGCCATTGTAGGTCGGAATGATCAGGTCGACCCGGTTCACCGTGTGATCTCGCTTCGTCGAGTGAGACAGCGCGCAAGCGCATCATGCCAGTGAGGGAGTTCGATCCCGAGCGACGCTGCCGCGAGATTGTCGAGCGCGCCGTTGGCCGGCGGGGTGGCGGCTCGCGGAAACTGGCTCGCCGGTATCGGCTCGACCGGGATTTCAATTCCCGAGAGCTCGAAGATCTTCACAGCCCAGTCGCACCAACTCGCGACGCCGGTGTTCGTGAGGTGATGAATTCCGTAGGCAGGTTCCTGAATCAACAGGAGGATCCCGAACGCGAGGTCTCCGGCGTAGGTCGGGTTTCCGAACTGGTCGTCGACGATCGTCAGTTTCGGATGTTCAGCCGAGAGACGAAGCATGGAGTTGACGAAGTTCCGACCGGTTTCGTCGTAGACCATCGCGGTTCGGACGATATAGTGACGCGGGTTGAGCGCCGCAACGGCGCGTTCCCCGGCGAGTTTTGATGCGCCATAGATGCTGATCGGGTCAGGCGTATCGAACTCGGTGGAGGGCCGATCGAGTTCACCGTTGAAGACGAAATTCGTTGAGACAAAGACAATCGGGATGCCCGCTGACGCGCTCGCGGACGCAACATGCTGAGCGCCGAGCCCGTTGATCAGAAACGCGGTCCGGGGATCATGCTCGCAACCATCGACGTCGGTCATTGCGCCGGCGTGGATGATCAGATCCGGTCGAAGCTCCGATATCGCCGCCCGGACGGACTCTGCGTCGGCCACATTGAGCTCGGAGGAACCCGGAGCGGTAATCTGATGCTGGTCAGATCCGATCCGGGAAATGGCGCGGCCGAGCTGACCAGTACCACCGGTAACGAGCAGATTCATTCCCCTGCCTCTCCGCATACGCAATACTCAACGTTCGATCCAGCGGGTCGCCGGGCGCTACCCCTACCATAGCAGGGCGAAAACCCGTATGCTGAGCGAGATCTTACCGCCGGAGAGACCCTCTGGATGACCTGGAAGGAAAATATGGAACGTTTGATTTCGTTCGACGTGGTTATCGCTGGCGGCGGAACGTCCGGTTCCGCACTGGCGGGATTGCTTGCGGGCGAACATGGATTGAAGGTCTGTCTCATCGAGGCCGGACCCGACTACGGAAGTCTTGAGTCCGGCGACTGGCCGCCGGAGCTTCTGAACGCGGCCACGATCCCCGACGATTCTCATGCCTGGGGATATTCCGGAGTGGCGCATCCGTCGCAGTCGAAACCAACTTCGTTCGACCGCGCCAGGGTCATCGGCGGGTGCTCATCTCACAACGGGTGCATCGCGCTGCTCGGGCATTACCGCGATTACGACCACTGGGTGAATGTGGGCAATCCCGGCTGGGCGTTCGGATCGGTTCGGCCGTCGTACTTGCGAGCGATGGAGCGACTGCGCGTTCGCCAACCCGACGACGAAGAGATCACGCCGTTTCAGGCGATCTTTCTCAACGGAGCAATTCAGTCCGGCATTCCCCACGTTGAGGATCTGAATCATTCCGGGGAACCCCGGGCAGTCGCTGCGGCGCCAGTAAACATCGCCGATGGGGTGAGATGGAATGCAGCTCTGGCCTACCTGACCGAAGAGGTCAGGAATTCCGGTCGATTGATGATTCTCGATAACACGATGGTCGATAGGATCCTCTTTCGGAACAAGCGACCGACCGGGGTGGTGATTCACCGGGATGGCGCCGAGCAGACGATCAAGTGTCCCCGCGTCGTCGTTTCCGCCGGCGCATACGGATCGCCTGGGATTCTCGAGCGCTCCGGCATCGGGGATCCGGCGATATTGAACTCGCTTCACATTGAGCTGATCCATGAACTGTCGGGGGTTGGCGAATCGTTGACTGATCACCCGGCCGTCACGTTGCGCTATCGCGGGAGCGACGAGCTCAATCAGGAGATGTCAGCATTGCGGGCATCGGGCTGGTGTCCCGATGAGCAGGTACTGGCCAAGGCGGTAAGCTCGCAGTGTGAAGACGCGTTCGACCTGCATATCTATGCTGTCAGCGGATTTGATGAGGATGCCGGAACCTGGGAATACAGTATCTACGTATCCAGCGTCTTCCCGACGTCACGCGGCTCGGTTCATATCGCCTCTCCTGATCCGGCGGATCCGCCCGTGATCGATCACGGGTTTCTGAGCAACCCGGATGAGCACGACCTGGCGGTCCTGCTGGACGGCGTTCGGCAAGCGCGCCGCATCATGCAACCGGCGATCGACGCTGGGCTGCTGGTCGAGGAGCAGTCTCCAGGCGCCGACGTCGACACCGCTGACAAGCTTCGCGCGTTCATCGAGAACAATGTCGGGATCTACTATCATCCGGCGAGCAGTTGCCGGATGGGGCCATCGACATCGGAAACCAGTGTTGTGGACAGCCTGGGACGGGTCCACGGGCTGCATGATCTCCGGGTTTGTGACACATCAATATTTCCAGTACTGATGCGTGCGAATACGAATCTGCCGGCGGTGATGGTTGCCGAGCACCTGGCGCCCTCGATTGCCGCTGGTCGATAGAAAGGGACATGCACGTTGATTGAGCGTACGAGAGTCGCGATGATCGGAGCCGGCTCGATGGG
>SKTL01000161.1 GCA_007122555.1 Thermomicrobiaceae bacterium
AGTGCGGCGGCGGACAGGTTGTTCGGGCTGGTGCAAGAATCCAGACCAAATGGGCTCCTGACTGATATTGACGGAACAATCAGCCGCATCGCCGGTCACCCTGATGACGCCGTTGTCGAACCGACTGTTCGGCAAGCACTGGAAGGGTTGAGTCAGGAAATGACCCTGGTCGGCGCAGTGTCCGGGAGATCAGCCGCAGACGCGCATCGGATCGTGGGGATCGATTCCATGGTATATTCCGGCAATCACGGCATGGAACTCTGGCGAAACAACCGGCTCGAACAATCCCCGCTGGCGCAACGCTATTCACCTCATATCGCAGAAGTGCTCGAGCGCCTGGTCATTCCGCGACGAGTGGATGGAATATACGTCGAAAACAAAGGCCTGACAGCATCCATCCACTATCGCAACGTTGCTGACCAGGAACGCGTCGAGGCTGAGCTACTCGAGGAAGTGACTGAACAGGCTGCAGCGTCCGGGCTTCGCGTCACCCGCGGCAAGATGGTGATCGAGATTCGTCCTCCGGTTGATCTCTCAAAAGGGACCGCGGTTCTGGAACTCATAAAGGAATACAAACTCGCGGGGCTTCTCTATCTCGGCGATGATGTTACTGACGTGGACGCGTTTCAAGCGCTTCATGACATGCGCCGTGACCGAGGCGGCCACTTCTACTCGATCGGCGTTCGGAGCAACCGGACTCCTCCCGAGATAACAGAGGCCGCCGATGCGATGGTTCCCGGTGTTGATGGTGTGCTCGCCCTTCTGGAACGGTCTCTGTCCCGAGGTTAATTCGTACATGGAGTATGTTGTCGTGCATCGTTCGTCCATGAAAATCGCAATCTGCGTCGTCACCTACCGTCGGCCGGAGGGACTCCGCAAGCTGCTCGCAAGCCTGATTACGCAAGAAGGTGTCGATGGAGAATTCGGCATTGTTGTCGTCGACAATGACCCGGATGGTTCGGCGCGGGAAATCGTTGACGAGTTCTCACAGCACAGTCCGGACATCGTTTATCAGATCGAACCCGAACCCGGCATCCCCGCAGCCAGAAACCGGTCGATCGCCCTCGCCAGGTCTTCAGCGGCATCGACAGTCGCGTTCATTGATGACGACGAATTTGCAACCCAATACTGGCTCGCGACCATGTACCAACGGATGCAGGCAACCGGCGCCGATGCGATCAGCGGTCCGGTTGAGCCGATCTTCCCAGACGATGCTCCAGCGTGGGCAATACAGACGCGGCTATACAATCGCGCGACGTTCCTGGACGGCGCGAGACTTGACTACGCCTCAACTGCCAACTCGATGCTCCGACTGAATGCGATCGCCGGCATGCAGGAGCCGTTCAGGAGAGATTTCCAGTTTACCGGCGGTTCTGACACCTTTCTCTATCAATCAATTCGCGCAGACGGGAAAACGATCATCTGGGAGCCGGCGGCGCTGGTATACGAGAATGTTCCGTCTTCACGATTGACGCTTCGATGGATCGTCGCGCGCGGATTTCGTCAGGGAATCACGCTCGGCCGCTGCGTCAGACTGGTGGCGCCAAAGCGAATAAAGACCGTTCTTCGCGCTATCCGAGGCGCGGCGCAGATTCCCATCGGGCTGGCTGAATGCGCATTGAGCCTCGCCCGAAACGATCCAAACTGGCGCAGTGGACTGGTCCGCATCGCCAGAGGATCTGGAGTAATCGCGGGGCTCACAGGCATTACGTACGAAGAATACCGCCGCACAGACACGGAGTCCGCGTGGTCAGAGACCGAACCGCGCTAGTCGATCAGAACGGCAACCAGCTGCGTGCGGTGGACAACCCCAGACGGATGACGAACCGGGAGTTATCCAGGACATACCGCCGCCAGAGCCTTCTGGGATCCTGAGATAGTCTGAACAACCACTCCAGTCCGTTCCGTTGCATCCAGCCGGGCGCCTGGGCAATTGCGCCACTATGGAAATCAAACGCAGCGCCGACCGCGATGAGCACGGGAGCATTCAGTAATGCTCGATGATTGGCGACCCACCAGTCCTGCTTCGGCGCGCCAAGCCCAACCCAGACAATATCCGCGTCGCTGGCGTTGATCTTGTCAATCGTTTCCCGGGTTTCCAGCTCGCCGCTGCTGAGCATGCCCGGCGTGTGAATTCCAGCCACATCGAGATCGGGGAACCGCGCCGTCAGGCGATCGACCAGCGTTTCGACCACTCCGGGACCACCACCGTAGAAAAAGTGCCGATGGCCGGCGACGCCCGATCTCCGGCACAGTTCCAGCATCAGATCCGGACCGTAAACCCGGCTGACGTGATCGTGACCGGCTCGCCGCGATAGCCAGACGAGCGGCATTCCGTCGGGCGTGCGCAGGCCAGCCGCATTGACGGTTTGTCGAAGCTGCTCGCTGCGCTGACATTCCATGATCGTGTGGACAGTGCAGATGCAGACATAATGCTGCTCGCGGTGTTTGATCCAGTCTTCGATAGTCTCGACCGCAAGATCCATATTCAGGGCGCTGATTCGAACGCCGAGAATATCTGTGTGTCCACGTTCATTCGTCATATAATCGACCCCGAATCTGCAGACGCCTTCATTCTCTCGTATCCGGGCATTATAATGGTCGCTACGGTAGATGGTAGCGTTTCCGTCGGCAATAACCGGTTTACGGTGGATTGGACTGATCATGGGCGTACTTTCGCGAATGACTACGCTGATCAAGGTCAAAGTGAATTCGCTTCTTGGCGCTGCGGAGGATCCGCGCGAGATGCTGGATTACTCCTATGAGAAGCAGCTGCAGATGCTGCAGGACGTCAAACGAGGCATCGTTGAGGTCACCACATCGAAGCGGCGCATCGAGCTTCAGAAGAACAAGCTTGAGGAAAGTGCTAATCGGCTGGGCGACCAGGCCCGTCAGGCAATGGGTCACGGGCGCGAGGACCTTGCCAGGCAGGCTCTGGAACGCCGCGGTCAGCTTCAACAGCAGATGGAGGGGCTTGATCAGCAGATCGCCACGCTCGAACAGGATCAGGCGAAACTCGAACAGGCCGAACAGCGATTGCGCACCAAACTGGAATCGTTCCGAAGCCGCAAGGAGACGATCAAAGCGCAGTATTCAGCTGCCGAGGCGCAGGTTCGCATCGGCGAGGCAGTGAGCGGTATCTCGGAAGAAATGGCCGATGTCGGCATGGCGATTGACCGCGCCGAAGAAAAGACGCAGGGCATGCAAGCTCGCGCCGGAGCAATCGACGAGCTGATCGAGTCCGGTACGCTGGAAGACTTCAGTCAGACCAGCCGGGATCCGATCGAACGCGAACTTGGTCAGTTGACCATGCAGAGCAGCGTCGACGCGGAGCTGGAAGCGCTGCGCATGGAGCTCGGCCAGGGCGAGGAGAAAAAACAGCTCGGTGAAGGGAACAACGGATGATCATTCGGATCTCGACTGAGGGTCAATACCGTGTCAGTAGCGCTCATCTGGATACCTTGAGCGACATCGACGAGAAGATCATCGCCGCTGTCGCCAACGATAAGCGGGATGAGTATGAAACGCTCTTCAACGAACTCATCGAGACGGTTCGCAACAACGGCCAGCCACTCGATCCCGAAGAGCTTCTTGAGTCAGCGATCGTCCTTCCCCCTCCGGATACCTCCTTCGATGAGGCCAAGAAACTCTTCGTGGGTGACGGGGTGATTCCGACCGATCTATAGCTGCAGGCGAGAGTAACGACGACGAGCGGCTCCGGGCAAACCCGGGCCGCTCGTTTCATGTCGCGACACTTGCCATGTACTAGAACGGGATCTCCCACATCGGATACCAGCGTTCCAGATCCTTATCCACTGGCAGTTCTCCGTCCAGGAGATTGGCCAGCCGCATCTCCTCGGCGCTATCCCGTTCCTGCTTGCCAGTCGGGATAAATGGATAAAACATCCCGCGACGGAAATTGTAGAACCAGTAGACGGCCCGGTCATCGCGATCACGGAACCGGAACAGCGCCGCCAGAATTCGGTCTCCGAACTGATGCTCCATCAACGTGGATGACACGACATGAATCGTCGCCACCATGTCTTCGAAGTCGGAATCATCAAGAATAATCCAGTCGAATCCATAGTTATCCGTTGTTGTCCGGTACGAGGAACCGGTATGGCCTGTGCTCAGCTCCAGCAGTTGATTCAGCTCATCGGCCGCCTGCTCGAAATATCCCGAGGAAACGGGACGGAAGGTAATCGCCGCCGTGCGGTCCGGTTCCAGCCCGAACGACGTCTGCATCGTGACGTGAGCGGTCGCCATCGCGAAAATCCGCTCGGATTTCGGAGGTTCGGGCCGGCTACGTCCAAGCAGTGAATCGAGAAAGCGCCTCACATGCCCTCCATCTCACGCTGGAGCCGCCGCAGGTTATCCAGCCGGCGCTCGAGTGCCGGGTGCGTCGAAAAGAGCTCGGAAAACCCGCCTCCACCCGCTGCTGCCGGGATGATGAAGAACGCATTCATATCGCTTACTTCGCGCAGATCCTGTTTCGGAACGCGCTGCATCACTCCGCTGATCTTCATCAGCGCCGAAATCAGCGCCTGCGGCGACCCGGTGATCAGCGCGGCTCCGCGATCCGCGGCGAACTCGCGGTACCGCGAGAGCGCCCGGATGAGGAAAAAGCTGATGACCCAGACCAGCAGCGACGCCAGCCAGACGAGCATGATGGCGCCGCCACCGCCGCCGCCGCGCTGGCGTCCAGCGCCGGTGAAGAACATCATCCGCATAATCATCTGGGCCACAACGGCGAAGAAACTGGCGAGCGTCATGACCATCACGTCGCGGTTCCGGATGTGCGCCAGCTCGTGCGCGATCACGCCTTCGAGCTCTTCCCGGTTCAGCTGCGACATGAGCCCGCGCGTTACCGCGACTGCGGCGTTACTCGGATTCCGTCCGGTTGCAAAGGCGTTCGGCACGTTCGTATCCGCAACCGCCACTTTCGGCTTTGGAAGATCGGCCATCTGCGCCAGTCGCTCCACCATCGCATGAAGCTCGGGAGCTTGCTCCGGGGTAACCACCTTTGCGCCGACACTCCACAGGGCCAGGCGATCCGAAAAGAAGTACTGCACACCGAGAATACCGATCGCGATGATCGCGATGAACGTGAACTCAACCCCGCTGGCGACCAGAACCGCCATGAACCCGAGATACAGGACAACAAGCAGAAACATGACGCCAAACATCCGGAAGGAAAGCCCGGCATCCCATCCCCAGCTTGCTGTTCGAGACGTTCCACTCGACACGCATCCACCTTTCCCAGTGCCATCCGATTACAAGGTCAAGTATAGCGTTCCGCTTGCAAGCACACAGCAACACGCTCACAGACGATTCCCCGTAACATCATGTAAACTGTTCGCTGGAGTTGGCCGACGAATCCCGCACGCAATGGCGCGAGCAGGGCGCTCTCGTCAAACAGGGGGCACGGTGACCGCCTTAGACGTCAAGCAGGCTCACAAAGCAACCATTAATGAGACACTGATCGAATCGACCGGATTATCGAAACACTACGGCAAGACGGTTGCGCTCGACGGGGTGACCGTCACGCTTCCAAATGCAGCGATTGGCCTGCTGGGACCGAATGGAGCAGGCAAATCGACATTCCTCAAGCTCATGCTCGGTCTGAGCTATCCAACATCGGGCGATCTCCACGTCTTCGGCAGAAATGTCACCCACGATCCTCTGGAAGTCCGTCGCCGCATCGGGTACATGCCCGAGTCCGACTGCCTGGCGATGGATACGACCGCATTCGATTTCGTCCGCCATATGGCTGAGGTCAGCGGTCTTCCAACAACTGACGCCAGACTCCGTGCGGCGGATATGCTCTATCTCTGCGGGCTGGACGAAGAGCGATACCGGATGATCAGGGAATTCTCAACCGGTATGAAACAGCGGGTGAAACTCGCCCAGGCGCTGGTGCACGATCCGGATCTGGTCTTTCTGGACGAGCCGACGAATGGTCTTGATCCATCCGGACACGATGAAATGCTCAATCTGATCCGGCGAATCAACGACGAACTCGGCATTGCGGTCGTACTGAGCTCCCACGTGCTTGAAGACATTGAGCGCGTCTGCGACTACGTGATGATGATTGACAGCGGACGATTGATCGGTTCCGGCTATCTGAAGGACCTGATGGACTCAAAACAGGAGATCACGCTGGAAATCGACGGTGACGCTCCTGCGTTCATTCGCTCGCTCGAGTCACGCAACTTCGTGGTCGAGTCGAAGGATGAATTGCTCCAGATAGCGTATTCGGATGATGACGTGTTTGATGCAATCCGCGACGCTGCAGTGGACTCTGGAGCGGCTATTCGCTCGCTTGCCGCGCGACGAACGAGTCTGGAAGAGTTCTACATAGGCGTTGTCGAACGTAGCCAGGCGGATCGGACTTCGGGTTGACGGACAGGGCGGAACAGCTTTCGGACCAGCGCCAACCTCAGGCGCCGGACGGCCAGGTCTACCGGCGGCGCTATACCAGGTATGCTGGCTCCAGACAGGGCAGAGTGCGCAGCTACTCCGCCATCATTTACCATTCGTGGCGCCGGGCGCTGGGAATTCGGCGAAAGTGGACCGCGAAGATTCTGCCGATCATTCTCTACAGCGCAGCGTTTATCCCTGTTATCGGGTTCATATCAGTGCCGGCGATTATCGGGATAGATGGCTTCCGGTTCGAGCCATCCGAACTATTCTCGACGATCTCGCTCATTTTGCTCGTCTTCGCAGCGGCGGCGTCGCCCGAGATGCTGTGCGATGACCGCCGCGAGAACGTGCTGCCGCTCTACTATTCGCGCGGCATGTCCCGATGGGACTACCTGGCGGCAAAGCTGCTGGCGCTCGGCGGGATCATGCTCTCGGTTTCGCTCTTTCCGGCGCTGCTCCTGCACCTGGGAAACTCGTTTCTGCAGGATCAACCGTTTCATTACCTCAGTTCAAACTGGGAAGAGCTTTTCAAGATACTGGCCGCTGCGTTGTTGCTGTCGCTCTTCTATGCCGCGCTCGGTCTCGCGGTTGCCTCGATGACCGAGCGAAAGGGGATCGCATCGGCGATCGTGATCGGTATCTTCCTGGCGGGCAGCGCGATCGCGAACGGACTCTACGAGGCGATCGAGCAATCCTGGAGCTTTGTGTTCGCACTGGTCTCGCCGATGGACATCCCGGACGGCATCCTCCTCCTGGTCTTCGGCGAGGCATCTTCCGGATCATTGCCAGACCGCGCGGATGTTGACGGGCCGTGGTTTCTGCTGTCGGTGTTGGGATTTGTCTGCTTCTCCGGCATACTGCTCTATCGTCGCTATCTGAGGGAGGATTAGGCAATGTCGGCGCCGGACGTCGTGCAGGATCAGCAACCGCAGCAGCGGGTGAAGTCGTCATCAGCCGCCGGCGGTCCCTCGGTGAAGGCGAACAATGTTTCCAAGTGGTTCGGGGACGTCGTCGCCGTTTCACAGGTGAGCTTCGTGGTCGGTCCGGGCGTAACCGCGTTGCTCGGTCCGAACGGCTCCGGAAAGACAACCTTGCTCAAGATGCTGACCGGGCTGACCGGACCGTCAACCGGAACCGTCACGATCAATGACCAGGTGGTGCGTCTCAGCACGGATATCTATCGCCTGATCGGCATGGTTCCCGAACAGGAAACGATCTATCCCTTCCTGACCGGCTACGAGTTTCTGCGGCTCAACGCGGTGATGCAGCACAGTCATGATATCGACGGAGATGTGATTCGGGCGCTTGATCAGGTGGAAATGCGCGACGCTGCTGATCGGCGAATCGGGGAGTACTCCAAAGGCATGAGGCAACGCATCAAGATGGCCGCCGCGCTCGTCCACGATCCGCCGTTTCTGTTTATGGATGAGCCGCTATCCGGCCTTGATCCAAGACAGCGTGTTCGAGCAATCGAGCTCATCCGGCAGCTTGGCGATCAGGGGCGAGTCGTTATCGTCTCATCGCATTTGCTGCATGAAGTTCAGCGATTCGCTGAACAGGTACTGGTCATCGTCAACGGCCATCTGGCGGCGTCCGGAAGCTTCAGGGCAATTCGCGACAAGATCGACGAGCACGCCCGCCAGATCCTGATCGTCTGCAGCGCGCCACGCCGTCTGGGAGCCAGCCTGCTGGAGACAGATCAAGCGATCTCGGTCCGGCTCGATCATTCGCGTCAGGGTGGGCTCATCGTTGAGAGCAATGATGTCCGCCAGCTCTACCTCTCCATCCCGAAGTTGGCGAGAACGCTTGACGTCACGCTGTACGAAATCCGCAGTCTCGATGATTCGCTCGCCTCGGTGTTCTCCTACGTAACGGAGGCGGTGCGATGACCGGAGATCGATTACCGATATTCTGGCTAACCGCCAGGCAGTTTCTGGACGGTCGCAGCATCCGCGTAGTGGCGTTGCTGGCGGCGGTTCCGGTGCTCCTTGGGATCATCGAGATTATCGCCACCGGCTCTGACCTTCAGATTCGAAACATGCTCGGTCAGAGCTTCAACGAGTTGACGATTCCAACGCTGCTGCCGCTGATCGCACTGATTCTGTCGTCATCGGCGCTCGGAAACGAGATCTCGGATCGAACGCTTCCATACCTGGTATTGAAACCGTGGAGCAGATTCAAGGTCATCTGCGAGAAGTTTGGCGCAACCGTGGCGACCGGCGCGATCATAACCGTTACGTTCGGATTCGTTGTCTGGCTAATGCTGGGGGCGATTTCGTCGGATCTCGACGGCGACTTGCTCCTGGCGATTATTGTCGCCTCCGCGCTTGCGATCGCCGCCTACAGCGCCGCGTTTACGCTGCTCAGCCTGCTTCTCACACGGGTCCTGATGGCTGGACTGCTCTATGTGTTGATCTGGGAAAGTCTGCTCGCCCGGTTTATCCCAGGACTGCGCCTGCTCAGCATTCGACACTACGCCCAGTCGGTCTACGCGCACATCATCGGTGACGGTTCGATCAACATTGCTCAGCAGTCAGCGATGAGCACGTCGCTGATCGTTCTGGCGATTGTCATGCTGATCTGTCTGGTATTGAGCTGGCTCCGCCTCCAGCAAATGGATCTCGACTAGCCTCGGCCCGGCCATTCGACAGGCAACCCCGCCTTCACCCAGGCAATGATGCCGCCGCCGATGTTCCAGGCGCGATCGTGCCCGATTTGCCGCAGAAACCCGGTCGCCATCGCCGATCGTTGCCCAACGTGGCAGAGCAGATAGACATCCTTGTCGCGGGGGACTTCGTCAAGCCTGAGATGCAGGTCGCCCAGCGGGATATGTATCGCGCCGGCGACCGAGATCTGCTCCAGTTCATGTCGTTCACGAACATCGAGGACGACCCCATTGTGGTTCTCAATCGCGTCAAACGCGGACTGCGCGTTGGTTTCCGGAATCTCCGTGTCGTCAAGCATGTTGATCAGAAGACCTTTCCCGAGAACTAGTCGAGGGTTTCGCAATTCCAGTGGCTGTTCGGGCTTTCCGAAATCGACGCTCCGCCGAGTATAGACTGTTAGGTCCGTCAAAGAGCCTGAGATTCGGCTCGAAACCACACCTACTCAGCGCGTTCGAGGAAAGCGTTCCAGAATTAGGGCCCGACTTCGGAACCGTGGCACGGGAAATGCTTTCTACCTAATAAGAATTTGGTAGGCAGGTTCTTCGAGGGTTCGGGCCCGAACCAGACGAACGACAATGAAGTCGCTGATCAGTTTCTCGTTCCAGCCTACCGGATGTCTTGAGCGGCCCATCGAGACGGAGCCGTTCCGTCTCACCGATAACCGTCAGCGGTTGTCACTTGTTATCGAATGCTTGACGTCCAATTGGCCGAAGCGTCTTCGGCAACACGTCAAGAAATTGCATGGAGGAAGTTTCATGAGTCGAGCGATTCGACTGATCACGGCCCTCGGCCTGATCCTCACACTAGGAGTAGCTGGCGTCGCCAGCGCCTCATCTCACACGGGCACGGTTACAGTTGTTCACGGTGTTCCGGGACTAACCGTCGATGTCTATGTCAACGGCGACCTGACTCTCGAAGGCTTCGAACCAGGCGCGATAACTGATCCGCTCGAGCTCGAAGAGGGCAGCTACGACATCGAAATCCGCGCGGCTGGCGAGCCGGCCGACAGCGATCCGGCAATTGCCGGTTCAGCCGACGTCCTGGCTGGCATTAATGCCTCGATCGTCGCTCACCTGACAGAAGATGGAACCCCATCGCTCGCCGTGTTCGGCAATGATGTAACCACCATCAATGCTGGTGAAACTCGACTGACTGTCCGTCACGCCGCCGCGGCCCCCGCTGTTGACGTCTGGGTTGATGGTGACGTGACCGTGGAGAGCCTGGCGAATGGCTCCGAGGCCTCGCTAGACGTTCCGGCAGCGACCTATAACGTCGCCGTGAGCGCCGCAGGAGACGATACCCCGGTCCTCGGCCCGGCCGACTTCGATCTCGGCGAAGGCACGAGCTACATCGTGTACGCCATCGGATCACTGGATGATGGCAGCCTGGATCTGCTCGTCCAGACTATCACTGGCTTGCACGACGCACCGACCGCAGTGCCGGCCGGCACTGGTTCAACGGCCACTCAAGGATCGTCTCTGATGCTGATCCTGGCCGCCGGACTGGGCGCCATCGTCCTGTCAGGCTCGGCGATCGCACTGCGACGGCAGTTCGCTTAGCACGTACCCAACCGTCGACAGACGTAAGCGTTGCGATATACTCGCAGCGCTTACGTCGACCTTTGTCAGCCTCGAAACTGGTAACTGGTGAAACTCATGAATCGACGTTATCTTCAACTCGGACTTATCAGCGGAGTTCTGCTGGCGCTGATGGTCCAGTTCTCGATCGTCAGTAGCGAAACCCTCGACTCGTCACCAAGCGGCGATGAATCAGAACGAAGCTCGATAGCCACGCACGGCGGCGATCACCCAACTCTGATGTCGCTGATCTTCTCAAATTCAATTGATTATGCGTTTCCCGAACCGCCACCCGAGCGCTCTCGAGAATACTGCGAGCCGATTCCCCGCCTGTGCGATTGGCTTGCGGCGCACGGAGCGTTGATCGATCCCCTTCCAGAGACGGCGAAAGCGAATGGCCAGGCGTCGAACGGCGAAAGCAAGAGCGCCGTTGGCTGGCAATCTGCGTCGATCAACGCACTAAATCAAGAGCGCTCAGCGACGCCAGTCGCCCTGAACGTCCCGTCACTGTCCATTACGGCCGACGTCGCCGGGGTCGGCATTGCGTCTGACAAGTCGATGCAGGTGCCGGACGACTACAACACAGTCGGCTGGTACAGGCACGGTCCGGCGCCGGGCGAAAACGGATCGTCGGTGATCGCTGGTCACCTGGACGATTCGCGAGGGCGATCAGTCTTCTATGACCTGCAGGACATCGAGACGGGTGAAGTCGTCGAAATCGAATTTGATGACGGAACTCGATCAACCTTCAAGGTCACCGACAAACGATCGTATGACGCCGGAAACATCCCGGCTGATCGAATCTTCTCTCGCGACGGCGACCCGAGACTGGCGCTGATTACCTGCGGAGGACGCTGGGATAGCTCGGCCGGACGGTACACCGAGACGGTTGTTGTCTACGCAGAGCCGGTCTGATCAGGAAACGGCGCCTGATCGCGACCGAACAGCGTTGTAAGGTCGCCCAGGAACTCACGTCTGCGACGAAGCGGTTCGAGCGTTTGCAGCCTCCATCCCCAATTGCCTCTCGCCTTCCCGGGCACATTCATCCGCGCGTCATTTCCGAGGCCGAGGAGATCCTGAACCGGGGCGCAGGCAAGCACGCTCACGCCTCCCCAGGCTGCCCGTATCATGTCCCGGTGAACAGATTCACCGCGAGTTCGCAAGTACTTACGGACGTGTCGTTTCTCGGGCTCCGGGAGCGACCTGTACCAGCCGGCTGTCGTATCATTGTCATGCGTTCCGGTGTACACCATCGAGTTCGGCGTCGCGTTGTGGGGAAGATACGGATTACTGGCATCATCCCCGAACGCGAACTGCAGGACGTTCATGCCGGGATAGCCGAGCTCTTCACGAAGCCGATCGACGTCCGGTGTGATCACGCCGAGGTCTTCAACAATAATCGGCATTTCACCGATTCTGTCCTGGACCGTTTCAAAGAACGCGCGCCCGGGTCCCGGCTCCCAGGTCCCGTTTCGCGCCGTCTTCTCGCCTGCCGGAACCTGCCAGCCAGCTGCAAAACCCCGGAAATGATCGATTCGGACAATATCGGTCAGCTCGAGGACGCGTTGGATCCGGCTTGCCCACCAAGTGTAGCCGTCCCGCGACATCAGGTCCCAGTCATACACCGGATTGCCCCAGAGCTGCCCATCACTGGAGAAAAGGTCGGGCGGAACTCCAGCCTGGACGGTGGGGCGGCCATCCGGATCAAGCAGGAACTGATCCTGGTGCGCCCAGACATCGGCGCTGTCGAGCGCGACATAGATTGGGATGTCACCCATAATCGAGACCCCGCACTCGTTGGCATACTGCTTCAGCTGTCGCCACTGATAGTCAAAGACGAACTGCACGAAGCTCTGGAACGCGATCTCGTCCGCAAGGTGCTTTCGAGCGGAATCTATCTCTGTCGCTTCGCGATTTCGCAAGCCGGCAGGCCACCTCAGCCAGGCTTTTCCGTCATGGGCCTCACGCAACGATTGATACAACGTGAAATCATCAAGCCACTCGGCATTTGCCGCGTGAAAGGCATCGTACTCGTCCTGAAGCTGCTTCCTGTCACTGGCGCAGAATCGCTCGAACGCCTTGCGCAGGCGGCGTCCTTTCCACCGCTCCACACGGCGAAACTCGACCCGGTCATCGCGGAATGGCGTGTTCACCGACACGTCGCCGTCATCAAGCAGTCCGGCATCCCGGAGTCTGGTCATCGAGATCATCATCGGATTCCCCGCATATGATGATCTTGAATCGTACGGTGAATCCCCGCCGCCAGCGGGGCCGAGCGGCAGCACCTGCCAGAGATGCTGCTCCGCAGATCGAAGGACATCGATGAACCGGAACGCCTCATCACCGAGGCCGCCGATTCCATGGGGACCCGGAAGTGACGTGATATGACAGAGCAGTCCGCTACTTCGCTGGTACATCCGCCGCCAATTCTCTCAATACGCGCGTTCGACTCATAGTCTCCACAGTTTCGCAATGGTATTACAACAAACCCGGTCGTCGTTCGTCCGCTCGCGGTTGGGTACAATCACCACATGAACAGTCAGCAGTTGACGTCCGCGAAATCAACGATTGAATCAACGCGAGAAACGGTCACCGAGGTTCTCGCGCGCCTGGACCATTCCTGGACGCCGTCCGACTGGAAACCCAGCAATAAGCCGGTTGATGAGCTGATCGCGACAATCCTGTCCCAGAATACGTCAGACACCAATACCGATCGCGCCTTTCGAGCCCTGCGCAACGCATATCCGGACTGGACTGACGTACTATCGGCGCCGTCGGGCGAGATTGAAGCGGTCATTCGCGCCGGCGGATTGGCGAAGCAGAAGGCGCCGCGGATTCAGCAGGCATTGGCGCAAATCCTCAACGAGGCCGATGAGGATCCAAATCAATCACTGCTGCGCCAGTTGCGGCATATGGAAACGAATCAGGCGATGGAATGGTTGACCGCCATGAAAGGCGTTGGACCAAAGACCGCAGCATGTGTGTTATTGTTTGCTGTCGGCAAGCCAGTAGTGCCGGTAGATACGCATGTGTTTCGTGTCGCCCGGCGCGTCGGTCTCATCGACTCAGGCTGTGACGCCAATCGCGCGCACGAGGTATTGCCGGAGATCGTGCCGGCTGCCGACTCGTACCGGTTTCACATGCACCTGATTCACCATGGCAGGACAACCTGCAAGGCCCGTAATCCCCGCTGCGCCGATTGTGTCATCAATGATCTCTGTTCCTACTGGCGAGAACAACTACCGGATGCCTGACCACGAGCGGTCGTGGCAATGGGAGGTGGCGAGCGAGCGGTGAAAACCGAACTGATCTTCATTCGGCACGGAAGCACAACGAGTAACAGCAACGGTGTTCTGCACGGGCGGACCGATATTCCGCTTGCCCCGCTCGGACTGGGGCAGGCGCGCCGAACGGCGCAGCGGATCGCCAGCATGGGGCATGTCGAATCCATGTATTCCAGTCCATTGCAGCGCGCGCTCTCCACCGCTCGTGAGATCTCCCAGGTTACCGGCGTGGAACCGGTTCTTGAGCCGAAACTGAGCGAATTCGACTTCGGGGACCTTGAAGGACATACCTTTGACGATCTACAGGTCAAACATCCCGAACTGTATCTGAGCCTTATTGATCCGAACGGCTTTGATCAACCCTTTCCGAATGGGGAGTCCCGGAGCGAACTGTACGAGCGGGTCGTCGGCGCACTTGAGGACATCACGGTGAATCACCGTGAAGCCCGAGTGGTGGTAGTTGCTCATCTCATCGTGATTGCGACAGCGATCGCCCATCTGACAACAGGTGACCCGCACGACGTCGTCCGCTACCTGGTGCGCAATTGCTCGATCAGCCATCTCGAACTCAACGGGAACCGGTCGGCGGATATTCACGCCATCGACGATGTCTCCCACCTCGACGAAACGATGTCTGGAACCCGCTAATGCGATTGACAGTACTGGGAGGAGCCGCGGCCCGCCCGAATCCAGGCCAGGGATCGTCGAGCTACCTGCTGCATCGAGCGGGCATACTGAACTGATTATCGAGGAGATCTGTCCCGAGCGCGCTAACACCCCGAATACCCGTGACGGATTCCGCATGTCTGTGTTTGACGCAGGAGAGTTGGCGAGACGCGCCGGCGTTCGAGATTTCATCCTGACGCACATGTGGGCGACAGCGGGCTTTGATCGGTACCAGGCAGCCGCGACAGCAGGCTTCGGCGGTCGGGTCACACTGGCAACGCCGGGTGTGGAACTCTCAACGATGTGATTCAAGGGGGACCGGTAATGGTTTCGGCAGTCACAAACACGTTTTCCGTCCCCGGCTTCAAGCTGGGTCACTGGGAAGACCCCGATGGCCGAACAGGCTGCACCGTTGTTATTGCGGACGAACTCGTTCCGGCGGCGGTCGATGTCCGCGGCGGAGCACCCGGCACGCGTGAAACTGATCTGCTCGGGGCTGGGAAATCGGTCCAGCGTCTCGATGCAGTTCTGCTCACGGGAGGGAGCGCATTTGGACTGGCAGCCGCCGATGGGGTGGTCAACTGGTTATTCGAGCACGGTCGCGGGTTTCCGACAGCGGTGATGCCGGTGCCAATTGTCGCGGGAGCAGTGATATTCGACCTCGCCGGCGACGAGCCGGCCTGGCCGACCAGCCACGAAGGATATATAGCGGCGAGTAGCGCCGCCGAGGAGTGGATCGGCGGGAACGTTGGAGGCGGCGCCGGAGCATCCGTCAGCAAGGCGCTTGGACGGCAGCACGCCAGAGCGTCCGGGACCGGTATTGCGCAGATCTCGACACCTGCAGGGACCGTCAGCGCGGTGTTCATCAACAACGCATTCGCGGATGTGTTCGATCCCGAGCTATGCAGGTATCTCACAACTCCTGGGAACCTGCCTCAGTCGACCGAAGACATTCTGCTGAATCGCTCGCTTGAAACAGATTCCGGGATCAACACAGTCATCGGGGCAATCGCGATCAGCCGGCCACTGGATCATAACGCGCTCACGAGAATCACTGTCGCCGGACAGGCGGGGATCGCCCGAACGATTCGTCCAGCACATACGCCGGTCGATGGAGACACCGTGTTCGCGCTGGCGACAGGCGACGGAACCTGTTCAGCCCAAGAGTTAATGCAGTTGACTACCGCGGCGCAAGCAGCGGTCTCGCGCGCATTGATCGCCGCCGTTACCTGAGCTTTGAGACAGGATCTTCACTGTCCGAATTCCCGTAAACAGGGGTCCGATGGTACACTGACAAGCACGAAGAGAGTTGACCTGACTCCAGATCTAAACCCTCGAGAACGAACCGCCAGAATGGAGCAGAGAACTCGTGCGCTTCAGTTTCTCCAGCGGATCACTGCCAACATACTCCCTGCCGGCGATCTTCGAGATCGGCAACAACGCTGGCGCCGACGCAATTGAAATCATGCTCTCACCAAGGCTTCTGAAACAGGGAGCGACCCGACTGCGATTCCTCGAAGAAGGGTTCAATCTACCCATTGCGTCGGTTCATTCCGTCATGCGGCTTCGCGAGGTCTCGCGTGCTCGGCTCTTCGAGGATATTCTTGAATCCGCCCGCCTGACACGCAAGCTGGAAAACTGTCGAAGCCTCGTGGTGCATCTCCCCCAGACGTCCAGCGCGGCCTTTACCAGCCGCTGGCTGGAGACGGTGCTCGAAGCGCAGGAGATTCTGGCGAACAGCCGAGCTCGGGTCAGCGTGGAAAACCTCGATCCTGTTCCGGCGGAGGATACAGCGGACCGTGATGAGTGGCTCAGCATGACTCGCTGGCGTGTTCTGTCGCAGGAATTCGGGCTGGGAGCAACGTTTGATACCTCGCACGCGGCAGCCAGCGGGTGGGACCTGCTTGAATATGCTGAGAACCCGCATGGAGCGCTGGATAACGTCCACCTGAGTGATGTCGGCGGAAAAGCCTACAGCCACGATCTATTAAATACTCTGCTACACGCTCATCGACCGCCGGGAACCGGGAATCTGCAGATTGAGCGTTTTCTGGCGCGACTGGCCCAGACAGAGTTCAACGGGCTGATCACACTGGAAATCAGCCCGTTAAGAGTTCCCTGGTATTGGCTCCCGTCAGCGCAACGCGCGCTCAAGGAAATGCTCGGTTTCTGCCGGTCTGCTGCCGGCGACGCGCGAAGTCAATTCACCACCAACCCGCGCAAACGCGGGTTGCGTTCGCGAATTGATCGCTAGCGCTTGGTGTACTGCGGCGCCTTGCGAGCACGCTTGAGCCCGACCTTCTTGCGTTCCTTGACACGCGCATCACGCGTCAAAAGGCCGGCCTGTTTGAGCGCCGGGCGCAGCTCCGAATCGAATTCGGTCAGGGCGCGCGTAACCGCGTGGCGAATAGCTTCAGCCTGACCCGAGAGCCCGCCGCCGGTAACCCGGATCTGCATGTCGAACCGATCAACCAGGTTCACCAGGCGCAGCGGTTCGCCCATGATCGTCTGGTAGATCTCACGGGCGCCAAAATAGTCGCGGGACGAGCGATTGTTGATGACAATGTTGCCCTGCCCGGGAAACAGGCGCACGCGAGCCACACTGCTCTTGCGGCGACCAACGCCATAGAAATACCTGTCACCTGACTGGGCGTTCGTTTTTGCTTCCTGCGTTGCAACTCCTGCTTCCACCTGTTAGCTCTCCTTGCCCTTGATACCGCGGATTGGCAGCGGCTTCGGTTGCTGTGCTTCGTGCGGATGATCAGGTCCGGCGTAGACCCGCAGCTTTTTGAACACCTGACTACCCAGGATGTTCTTAGGCAGCATTCCGCGAACCGCCTTCTCAACCGGTCGCGTCGGATGCCGGCCCTTCAGCTGATCAAAGTTCAAAGAACGAAGCCCTCCCGGATACTGTGAGTGCCGGTAGTAGAGCTTGTCCCGCTCCTTGTTCCCGGTCACATGGACTTTCTCAGCATTGATGATAATGACACAGTCTCCCATGTCCATGTGAGGGGTGAACGTCGGCTTGTGCTTGCCGCGCAGAACCCGGGCGACTTCAGTCGCCAGCCGGCCCAGGGTCTGACCCTCAGCGTCCACAATGTACCAGTCACGCTGAATGTCGGTTGGTTTTGGTGAATACGTTTTCGTACTCATGCTCGGTTACTCCTGCTCCAGACCGGCGTTCTGTCCCGGTTACTGTTCGTTCCAACGGTCATCATACTCAACGCTCCACAAGGTCAACCCGTCGGGGGGAGCCGGCGGTGGAGCCCGTCTCCGATCACGCTCCGCCAGCAGCGCGTCAATCCAGTCTGCCGGCTTCCGTCCAGTTCCAACTTCGATCAGCGCTCCAACGAGATTCCTGACCATGTGCGGCAGGAATGCATTTGCTCGCACCTGAAACTCGTACAACCGGCCTCGTGGTTCCAGGCAATCTGGCATCAGTCTCCACTGGGCGACATCCAGATTCCGTCGCGTTTCCGTCTCGGATTCTCCGACGCCATGTCCAGCTCCGGCGAACGACCGGAAATCGATATGTCCGATCAACCGCTCACTGGCTGCGTTGACCTGCTCGATGTCAATCGCGGACCGTATCGGCCAGACAAGTCCCCTCAGCAACACCGGGGCTTGATTACTGACAAAGACTCGATACCGATACTCCCGTCTGATCGCACTGAACCGAGCGTGAAACTCCTCGTTGACTTGCTGCACCCGATAGACCGCCAGATCATCGTCGGTCAACGAGTCGAGCGCGTGCCTCAAACGTTCGAGATCGTCCCGCCAGGTCACCGTTCCGGACGCCACCTGGCCAACTGCGTGAACCCCTCGGTCTGTTCTCCCCGCGAACGCGAGTCGAACATCGTGACCGGTTACGTGCGCTAGCACCCGCTCGAGTTCGGATTGAACCGTTCGAACCCGCGGCTGCCGCTGGGATCCGTGAAACATCCGGCCATCATACCCGAGATCGAAACGAACCGAGCGTTCAGCATTCACGCAGAGTCAATCCGCCTCAGGCAATAAACTCGATCAGGGACATCTCGGCGTTATCACCGCGGCGATTCCCCAATTTGAAAATGCGCGTGTAACCGCCGGGCTGATCTTCAAACCGCGGACCGATGACATCGAACAGCTTTTCAACCGCGCGATCATCGGCCAGGCGCGACATCACGACGTTGCGATGGTGCTGGCTATCCTCACGCGCGATCGAGACCAGTTTCTCAACGTACGGTCGCAACTCTTTCGCCTTCGATTCAGTTGTTCGAATCCGCTCGTGCAAGACGAGCGAAATCGCCAGGTTCCGCATCAGCGCCTTGCGCTGTGACGCGTTCCGCCCCAGCTTGCGTCCTTTTACACGATGCCGCATCGCGCCTTACCCCTCATCCCCATCTTTGTCCGATGACGCACCGCCAGTGTCGCCGACAATCGAATCGAGTGCGTCAAACGAGTATCCATGCTCGGCGAGCTGATCTCGAAGCTCTTGCAACGAGCGCGGACCGAAGTTTCTGATCGATAGCAGCTGATCCGGCTCCATCGCCATGACCTGACCGACACGCTCGATCTGCCGGCTCCGCAGCGCATTCAGCACTCGCGGCGAGAGACCAAGCTCCGAGAGTGGTCGGTTATCGACTTCCGGAACGGCTCCGGCAGCCTCTTCAGGAGCTTCGACAACGTCTCGATTGAAGTCAGCAATCAGCTTTCCGTGATTGACCAGGATCTGCGCCGCTTCTGACAGCGCGTCCGCTGGTTCGATCGTCCCGTCAGTAATGATTTCGAGTATGAGACGATCGTAGTCGGTCATCTGGCCAACGCGGGTGTGTTCGACGACGTAGTTGACCTTCTCGATCGGCGTGAAGATCGCGTCCACCGGGATTTCCCCGATCGTAAAGATCTCCTGCGCCTCCGCGGGCTGGTATCCGCGGCCGCGAGAAACCAC
>SKTL01000009.1 GCA_007122555.1 Thermomicrobiaceae bacterium
GATCGCGTTCGTGGTCATGATCACGGCGCTCTGCATCAGCCTGGGCGTCACGATCTGGGAACGGCGGGCGGGAAAGCGGCTGAATAGCTCGATCCTGTTGGCTGACGCGCGGCATACCGCCAGCGACGTCATGATATCCATCTCGGTGATTGTCGGGCTTGTACTCGTCCGGCTCGGCTATCCCGCGGCGGACCTGATTCTGGCGCTGGTCATCGCCGGCGCAGTTGCCTGGGCGGCCTGGCAGATCATTCGAGATGCAGCGCTGTCGCTCTCCGATGTGGCGGTTCATTCGGCGGATGACATCGAGCGCGTGGCGCGCCGGGTCGCCGGGGTGCAGGGCGTCCACAACGTACGGACCCGCGGCGGCGATGGAATGACCTGGGTGGACATGCATATCCAGGTCGACGCCAACATGGCGGTTGACGACGCTCACGAGATCTCCAGCAGCGTTGCCGCACGGGTTGAACAGGAGGTCGGGGAACCGGCGGATGTCACCGTTCACATCGAACCGGCTACCGATGAGCATCTGCGGCCGGAACGAAACTACCAGCCGGAAGAGTGACGCGCGCTTTCCCGAACCGTGCGGCCTGATAGCATAGTATCGGGCTGTCTGGTTGGAACGAGCGGGAGGGCCGCGCGAATGAGTTCTGGCAGGTGGGCCTCTCGTGGTCCGGACTATTCAGAGCATTACCGCGAACGAGCGCAACAACTAGCCCGTCGATTCGCGGTTATGGAAGGTGTTGTTGGCGTTCTGCTGACCGGGGGGCTGACCTTCGGGGAGGCTGATCGCTACAGCGACATCGATCTCATCGTCTATCTGCGCCAGCAATCACTGCGAACCTGGTACTTCGGCGAGGCGCCGCTTCCCGAGGGCGAATCACGCTACCGTGATTTGCGGCTCGATGTCGCCTATCTCGACTACGAGCGTGAACGGGATCGCGCCTGGTCGCCGAGCGAGCGCTGGGGCGCTTCCCGCGCGGAGATCCTCTATGATCCGGAAGGGTTGCTCGCCGAACTTCTGGCCGAGAAGCGATTGACGACTGATGATCTGAACGGCGAAGCACTCGATCTTGCCGCCCGGATCCGCTTTCAGCTCGAGCGTCTGGTTCCCGCCTGGCTCTACCGGGGCGAATCGCTGGCCGCGCATCATGTTCTGAACCAGTCCACCAGTGAGTTGATCAGACTGGCGCATCTCATTAATCAGGATCCTGGTCCGGAGGCCGGCTGGAACGTTGTCCTGCTGGAGTCGCTGACGCAGGTCCCCGACGGATTTCTGGACGGGATCAGGGACGCGATGCAGACCGGAGATCTCTCGGCCGGGGCGGCGAGCAGGCGCCGGTACGTGCTTTTCCGTCTGTTGCAGGAATGCTGGACGCAGCTCGCGCCTGAAGAGCCGTTCGAGGATCGCGCCGACTTCGTGCGCCAGCGCCGGATGCTAAAGGATCTGGTTGTCCGCGGAAACATCAGCTTCAGCGAGTTCCGCGATCAGTACGATCTCCGGCTGTTGATTCAGAGTCCGGCGTTCGAGCTGGTCTTTATCGATCGCCAGTCAGATGAGCTCCAGGTTTGTTTCAATCGCGATCGCCTGCATCACATTGTCCATCACGATCTGGGGCGGTTTCTCGACTATCAGCAGCGCTTGCTGCGAGAGCTTGCTGCGGCGAGTGGAACGGACATCGATTCCTGATCTGTCCCGCACTGGATGGACTGAATGGAAGGATAGACGTGAGCGACTCACAGAAACTCCGCCCCGCCTCCCTTGAAGACGTCGAGCGACTCAAGGAGATCGGCGTTCGCGGTTGGGAGACGACCTATGCCGGATTCGTGCATGAGCACAATCGGAAGACGTATCTCAGCGGCGGCTTCTGGTCTATTGACCGCTTGCGCGCAGTCGTCACTGACAGTCGTGCGATCAACCTGGTCACTGAGACGGATGGCGGCGTCATCATCGGCTTCATCACAACGGAATCGCTTGACGATGGGCGTTACGAAGTGACCCGCCTGTACGTTGACCCGGAAATTCGGAGCAAGGGAATCGGCAGCCGATTGCTGCAGGAAACGTTCGATCAGCTGCGTGCGCGCGGCGTCTCGGACGTGCTGGTTAACGTGTTCGGGGATAACCATGCCGGTCGACGCTTCTACGAGCGCCACGGGTTCGAGCTCATTGAAGACACCTGGACGACCGTGGGCGACCAGACACTGAGTGATGTCTGGTATGCGCTGCGGATAGATAGTGACTGACAACCACGGTTCGTTACTCCCACCCCTCTCCAAATCCTGGGAGAGGGGTGGGAGTGAGGGCGAGCTAGTATCCCTCCCGCTTGTCGACCTGATTAAACACCGGCTCATCGTTGCGAATGTTGCGGATGATCTTCAGGAGAATCTCAATTCCGTAGTCCCAGTAATGCGGCGTTGAACCGGAATAGTGCGGCGTAATGAACACGCCGGGCGTGTCCCAGAGCGGTGAGTCCTCGTTCAATGGCTCCGGCGTGGCGACGTCCAGCCCGGCGCCGGCTATGACGCCGTTATTGAGCGCGTCGATCAACTCTTCCTGCTTTATGATGTCTCCACGGCCGATGTTGTAGATGATCGCGTTGTCCTTCATCGTTTCGAATTCGGCCTTCCCGAACAGCCCGCGCGTTCTGGGCGTCGATGGCAGCGTGATCGCAACGTGGTCAGCTTCGGCAATCATTTCGTGCAGGTTATCCGGGCTGTAGATCTGGTCAACCGAGTCCATCGGTTCCTGGCTCCGTCTTCGGGAACCAACGACGCGCATTCCCAGCGCTTTCGCCCGGACAGCCAGGGCGTGGCCGATGTCCCCGAGTCCCACAACCGCGAGCGTTTGGTATCCGAGTTCGACAATCGGAGTCGACGGCCGCCGCCAGACGTGCTTTGCCTGGTTATGGACCATCTCGGGAAATCCGCGGGTGAACGCGAGCATCATCCCCAGCAAATGCTCGGCGATCGTACTGGCGTGCACCCCGCTGTTGTTGGTGACGGTGATGTCGCTGTCGATCATCTCGGGGAACAGGAACGAGTCAACCCCGGCGCCCGGCGAGTGCGCCCACCTGATCTCCGGAAACTGGGAAATCAAATCCGCAGTCAGTCCCCGCCCGATGATGCCCTGAGCGCCGCTCAGGTGCTCAGCGAGCCGGGATTGATCGGCGCAGAGCGCAACCTGGAGGTCCGGAAACTCCTGATTCAGACGGTCGATATGTTCCTGCTCGAGTTCAACGGTTGCGACGATCTTCGTGAGTGACGCCATGTGGGTGGGTCCCTTTCCCTGCTGTTTTACGATTGTCTTCCTCGGCATTCGCTGATCGATGATAACAGGATACGACTGATGCTGATTCCCTTGCGAACTACTCGCCTGAAGCGTAACCGCCATGCATTGCGTATGAACCGGGGGACTCTGACTGCACATTCGCGCAGAAGGGTTGGCGCCTACACCTCTCCACTGCAAGCCGCGATGATGGTCCCCGACTCCGGGCGATACACGACGGAAAAGCGGGCGTCGATGCGGCGGTTCGCCAGTCGATCCCACCAGGATTCGTGGCGGTCGTCTTCGAAGACGAGGACCCAGGCCTCCCCGTTCTGAACACGGCCCGTCGTTCCGGGCGCGAGTTCGCCGTATTCCGCCCACACGAGATCCCCCGGAACGAACTCATCGTCGTCATCGTCGGACTCGATGACCGCTTCAACCTGATCGATCTGCCCACGAACGTCAGCTTCCGCCTGGAACAGCGAGACTGGCGGATCGTGCTGAGCCGGCCTGATTTCCATATCGAGACAGCCGGTTCGCGCCAGAAGCTCGGACACGTCCTCTTCCTGTTCATCGTCTGGTCCGCCGGTGATGTTTGTGAATGCGATCGCCAGAAACGTTGTCACTACCAGGGCGATCAACACCAGCAGTATCAGCGTGCGAGGCGAAATGGTTCGTCCGGACAGAAGCTCAAACCCGGAGCGGTCATTGGGCGGAGATGTCATGGGCTACACAATCACGAAGAGCGACCGTGCAGCCCATCTTATGTCGCGGGGCCCTTACAGATCAACTCCGAGGAACGTTCGGAGGAAGTAGATCAGGAAAAGCAGGCTGATCAGGTGCATGACCGGATGCACCTCGCGAGCTTTGCCCCGGAAGATCTTGACCAGCGAGTAGATGACGAACCCGGCGCCGATGCCGTTGGTAATGTTGTACGTCAGCGGCATGATCACCATCGCCGCGACGACCGGCAGGCCCTTCTCGATATCGGTGAAATCGATTCCGCCCATTTTGATCTCGCGGCCTTCCGGGGTCGTGTAGGTCCGTTCGGTCAGGACGCCCATCATCATCCAGCCGACGATGATCAACGCTGGGGCTGTGGCTTCGGTCGGCACCATCCCGACGATCGGCCAGAGCGGCATTGAGACGAGAAACAGAACGCCGACAACAACGGAAACCAGCCCGCTGCGGCCGCCTACCCCGACACCGGCCGAGGATTCAATGTAGGTGGTGGCGGATGACGCGCTGGCCGCGCCGCCGCCGATCGTGCCGAGCGAATCCACGAGCAACGCTCGCTGGGCTTCTGGCAATTCGCCCTTTTCGTCGAGATATCCGGCCTGACTGCCGACGCCGATGAGCGTGCCCATCGTGTCGAAGAAGTCCGCCATCATCAGTCCGATGACAACCAGGAACGCGGTCAGTATTCCCAGCTCCAGGAAGAATCCAAAGGAGAAGTCACCGATCCGGCTGAAGTCGGGTGATGCGATCCACTGCGTCGGCAACTCCGCCTGTCCGGGAACGAATTCGTCCGTGCCGGTGATGCTCCGAGCGGCCACCGCGATTGCCGTACTGCCGAGGATTCCCCAGAGGATGGCGCCCCGGAAGTTCATCGACATCAGCGCAATTGTCAGCACCAATCCGACTCCGGTGATGAAAACCGGTACCCCGCGCAGGTCGCCCATTGCGACGAATGTATCCGGATCCGCCACGACGATCCGGCCATTTATCAGCCCGATAAAGAGAATGAAGAGGCCAATTCCGATGGCGATACCCTGCTTGAGCTCCAGCGGAACGACTTCCATCACCCATTTGCGAACGCCGGCAAGCACAAGAACAAGAATCAGGATTCCGGACGAGACGACGACACCCATCGCTTCCGGAGCGCTGAGCCCCATCTGGCCGACGAGTTGGAAGGCGACAATGGCGTTGAGCCCCATCCCGGGGGCGATTGCGTAAGCCCGGTTCGTCGCCAGTCCCATGATGATGGTAAGCGTCCCGGCGACCAGCGCGGTAGCCGTCGTCGTTGCGGAGATGGGGAGATCGGCGTTGGAGAGAATGATCGGATTGACGAAGATGATGTAGGCCATGACCATGAACGTGGTCAGACCGGCGGCGACTTCCGTCTTTGGATCGGTCCTGAGTGAACTGAGATGAAATCTGCGTTCCAGAAACCCGGCGAATCCTTCGGCCCGAGAAGACGGGCTCTCATGCGGCTGCTCTGACACCCGATACCCCTTCCCTGAAAAGGCGCAGATATGCCTGATCACCATTCTTCAGACTAGGTCACGATTCCAGTGTATGAGACCTGGGTGATCGGATCAATACGTCATCGTCACGAGATAGGAACGTCGCTGATGTAGAATGCGAGGGCTGAGAATTGAGAAGGGACGCTACATGCCAGAGACGATGCGCGCGATAGTGAAGCCGGCCAGGCAAACAGGGGCAGAGCTTCGCGATGTTCCCGTTCCGACGGCTGGCCCCGGCGATGTGTTGATCAAGGTTGACCGGGCGTCAATCTGCGGGACTGATCTGCACATCTACAACTGGGATCAGCTGATGGACGAGACGTTCGGAGAGACGCCGATGGTCTTCGGCCACGAGTATTGCGGGGAAGTGGTCGAGATCGGGAATCAGGTAACCCGCGTTCAGGTTGGAGACACCGTCTCCGGCGAGACTCACATTGCCTGCGGGAAATGCCGTCTTTGCCGAACCGGGCAGCAACACATCTGCCCGCACACGAAGCTCGTGGGCGTCATGCGTCCCGGTTGTTTCGGGGAATTCATCGCAATCCCGGAAGAGAACGTCTGGGTTAATCCGCCCGGAATGGATCCGGATATCGCCACGATTCAGGAACCGTTCGGCAACGCGGTCTATACCGTTCTCTCGGGGGAAGTCGCCGGGCGATCGC
>SKTL01000045.1 GCA_007122555.1 Thermomicrobiaceae bacterium
CAGGATCGACCAGAATTCCACCTTCTCCAACTACTTCCGGCAAGCTGGATCGGTTCGAGCAGATCACCGGAGCGCCGCACGCCATCGCCTCCAGTGGCGACAACCCGAATCCCTCATACAGCGACGTGAAGACGTAGAGATCCGCCAGATTGTAGAAACGCAATTTATCGGCCTCGCTAATTCGCCCGGTCAGCACCACGTAATCGGATATCCCGAGTTCTTCGATCACGGGTTCTAGTGGCGGATAAAGCCGCTGATTTCCACTGTGGGCGCTCCCGGCGATCACCAGCCTTGTATCTTTGTCGAGATCGGGTAGTGACGCGGCAAAGGCGCGAACCAGCGTCTCCACGTTCTTGCGAACATCCAGGCCGCCGACGTTGAAAATCACCGGTCCCGGCAATCCGAACCGTGCTCTCAATTGCGCGTCTGCTTCCGCATCGTGCAACGGTCGGTACTGATCCTCAACGCCCTGCGGCACCACCGAGATTCGCGAACGATCGATGCCCAGATAGCGTTCAATATCCCGGCGGGAACACTCCGAGACCGTGATTATCGCCGCCGCGCTCCGGGCTGCCCGGCTGATCAACCGCAGGTACAGCCGCATGCTTGCGCTGCTGCGATAGGCCGGAAAGACATACGGGATCACATCATGAATCGTCACAATGAGCGGACGATTCCCGATCAGCGGAGCGGCAAAGTGCGGAATGTGCACGACATCGACATTAGCCTCTCGTGCGGCGCGCATCAACCCGCGCTGTTCCCACCAGAGCTTCATCGCTTTCCCGGATCTAAAGGGAGCTGGAGGAGCCACCGACATCGTGCTCTCCGACGCAAACGTCCGGAACGCATCAAGCTCAGGGACCAGCAGGCGCGTCGCGAGCTCATCCTGCTGCCCAGAATGAAAGATACGCCAGAGATTACTGGCGTACATCCCCATCCCGGTCGTCGTCTGATCGAGAAAGAGGCCATCGAACCCGACAGCCATGGTGACTCCGTTCATTACGGGTGGGATTATAGCAGAGGGGTCGTGCGTTATAGTTTGTGGAGACAGGATCAGATGGTCCTTCTGATTGACCTGCGAACAGCCTGTTCTCTATAGTTGCCAGATGCGCCGAGACGTGGTCGGCGCACACGCTCAAGACAAAGAGGAGTTCCGTTCATGTCCAAGCCTGTTGATGTAAAGGACGCGACGTTCCAGAGCGAAGTACTCGAGTCGGACAAGCCGGTGCTGGTCGACTTCTGGGCCGAGTGGTGCGGACCGTGCCACATGATCGCCCCGGTCCTGGAAGAGATCGCTGCAGAGAAGAGCGACTTGCTGAAGATCGCCAAGGTCAATGTCGATGAGAATGGCCAGAGCGCTCAGCAGAATGGCGTAACCAGCATCCCGACCATGGTGCTTTTCAAGAACGGCGAGCCAGTCGAGCGAATCGTCGGCGCACAGCCGAAGGAGCGCCTGCTCGACACCCTGAGCCCGCATCTGGGCTAGGTTGCGGCCAAGGCCGCAAGGCTTCGAACGCGACATCGCCAACCCGGCGCCTGCAGGCGTCGGGTTCGTCATTTAACCGGCGACCGGACTCTTACGTCTGGTCTGGTTCCGTCCCCTGACGCTTTGTGATCGAATCGGCCAGCGTATCCAGTTCCCGGCGAAGATCATCGACATCGGCGAATTGACGGTAGACCGACGCGAATCGGATGTAGGCGACCTCATCGAGCTTCTTGAGCTCGCGTAGCACCGTTTCGCCGACGGTCGTGCTTGGGACTTCAACTGTCCCCAGCGAGAGCAACTCCGACTCGACATTCGTGACAATTCGATCGACTTCTTCCTCCGAGACCGCCCGCTTGGTCAGGGCGATCCGGATCTTGTCGCGGAGCTTTCGAGGATCGAACTCCTGCCGGCGGCCATCGCGCTTGACGATCACCAGGCTCCCGGATTCGACGCGCTCGTATGTTGTAAACCGGCGACTGCAGGATGAACACTCCCGCCGCCGCCGGATACTCTCGCCAGATCCTATATCGCGTGAATCAACCACGCGGGTTTCCCGGGATTGACAGAAGGGGCACCGCACGAGTCTATCGCTCTCGCAGGAACTTCAAAATCGCCGGCTCGGACCATTCATCATCATCAGGGTCTTGCGACGCTGGAATGCGAGAAGGGGCTCCCTGCTGGCTCTGACCCTGCTGAGCTTCCCGGCTGCTCGGTCGTTGAGGCGCCGCCTCCTGGCCCGGCTCCGGTTGACGCTCGCGACTCGGTTGGCTTTCAGAGCGCTGGAATCGACGTTCGCCCGACCGCGGGCGGGATCGCTGGCCGTGCCCCTGCGTCTGGTGGAAGCCTGTCGCGATAAGCGTAATCTGGACGTCGCCGGCCAGCGCTTCATCGGTGGTTGCTCCAAAGATGATCTCGGCATCCTCGTCAGCAGCGGATCGAATGACCTCCGCCGCTTCGGTGATTTCGGCGAGCGTCAGATCATCACCGCCGGTGATGTTGTAGAGTACGCCGACCGCGCCGTCGATGCTCATTTCAAGCAACGGACTTTCGATCGCCATCCTGGCCGCGTCCACCGCTCGCTCGTCCCCACTGCCTCGACCAATCGCCATGAGGGCGGATCCGGCGTCTCGCATGATCGTTTTGACGTCCGCGAAGTCCAGGTTGATCATGCCGGGCTTGGTGATCAGGTCGGAGATGCCCTGGATACCGTGACGCAATACATCGTCGGCGATCTTAAACGCCTCAGAGAATGGGGTCTTGGGATCGACCAGCGTAATCAGGCGCTGATTGGGAATCGTGATTAATGCATCGACGTGCTCCCGAAGCGCGTCGATTCCCTCTTCCGAGACGCGATGGCGCTTGGCGCCTTCAAAATCAAACGGCCGGGTGACAACGCCAACGGTGAGCGCGCCAGTTTCACGGGCAAGCCGGGCGACGATCGGGGACGCGCCGGTGCCGGTGCCGCCGCCGATACCCGCGGTAATGAAGACCATGTCCGCTCCGCGAACGACCTCGGTCAACCCCTCGATGCTCTCCTCAGCGGCGCGTTCGCCGATTTCCGGACGCCCTCCGGCCCCGAGCCCCTTGGTAAGCTTATCGCCGATACGAACCGTCACCGGACTGAGCGAGTTAACGAGCGCCTGTGAATCGGTGTTCACCGAGACAAACTCGACGCCTTCAACGCCAGCCTGGATCATGCGATTGATCGCGTTTCCACCGCCACCGCCGACGCCGATGACCTTGATTCGCGCGAAATGATTCGCGAAGTCGTCATCTCGTACGTTAAACATTCGTGCCTCCCCGTCGCACTCATCGGCGCCATTCAGGCGGGCCAGTCATAACGAGAATCGATCAGGCCCATCAAGCAATGCTACTAGTCTACCAACCAGCCGCCTGACATTCCGTGGTTCAGTGCCAAACAGGCACATTTACGCGCATTTCCATCCGGTCCCAATTCCACTTCGCTGACTGATTATGTATATTCCCAAATCAGTCCGGACTCGCTGTCTCCAGCTCGGTTCTCGGTTCCCCACGCCCCGGTTACGTTATCCTAGCAGACCAACGTGCAGTTTGCGTCAAACGAAAGCACCCGCTCAGTCCGGTACCCGGCGCGTGAGCGCACCAGGTCATTGATAGACCGGACGCTCAGGATCTCGAACATCGAGCCGTGTCCATTCGTCACCACGTGTACTCAGCGCTGCGAGAACTTCCATCTTGACTGGAAGCGCATCCGGGCTCCCGAATGTTACGACACGATCATCACCCAGATACGCCTGAAATCCATCGTTCTCATCGAATTCCAGAACGCCTGAATCGCCCAGTTGCTCATGGAGGTATTGCACGGCGACCACGTTGCCAGGATCGACGTGTGACCCCGGCTGCGGATGCTCACCGTCCAGCTCAACCACCCACGGCAGTCCATCTGCTTCACCCTCAGCCAGCACCCAGCCGTACTCATCGATCAGGACCGCGCGATCACCGGTCTGCCAGACGATTGCTGGCTCGCGCTCGATGACATCAACCACCACGCGATCCGGCAATTCCACTCTGACACGCGCATAGTCGACGACCGGATGTTCGGCGACGCTGTCGGCCACTTCATCGGTATTGATTCGGAACATCGATTGTCCGATCGCACTTGAATGCTCGACAACCGAGTCCGCGTAGGCGATTGAGTTCCCGCGAATCACAACCGTATCAACAAGGAAATCGTCCGACACCGCGAATGCCCCGAGAATAACCGCCAGGCCAACACTGAGAATAAACGCCGGCAGACGACCGGTTCGAACCAGCTGCAGCGTATGCGCGCGCAACCGCGCGCGCCGGTTTTGCCGCCGTCGTGCCGGATGACTGCCGGCTATCCGCCCCGGTGAACGCTGCGATCGTTCCGTCATGATCATCTACCCATGTCAGAGCTGCTGCTCGGATTGACGCTCAATCGCCAGCTCGATCAGTCGTGAAATAAGTTCGTCGTACGGGATTCCGCTGGCTTCCCAGAGCTTGGGATACATACTGATCGGCGTGAATCCGGGAATCGTGTTAATCTCATTGATGAACACCTCCCCGGTGTCACGCTCCAGGAAACAATCGACTCTCGCCAGCCCGGCGCAATCGAGCAATGTGAAGACCTCAATCGCGACTCGCCGCACCTCGTCGGAAATCTCGGGAGAGATCGGCGCCGGGATCAACAACTCGGAGCTATCATCGACGTACTTTGCCTCGTAGTCATAAAACTCGTGCCCCGGAACGACTTCTCCAACGATTGAGCTGATCGGATCATCATTGCCAAGCACGCTGACCTCAAGCTCGCGTCCATTGACGGCTTTCTCCACCAGTAGACGCCGATCGTATGTCCCGGCCCCGTCGACGGCGTCCGCCAGTTCCTCTGGACCGTGCACTTTGTAGACGCCGACACTGGATCCCATGTTTGACGGCTTGACAAAGCAAGGATACCCGATCTCCTGTTCAATGCGCGAACGGACGGCCTCACGATCACGCTGCCAGTCACGTCGCCGAAAATGAATCCAGGGCACGATCGGCAGATTCGCCGTTTCGCAGAGTCGTTTCGCCGTGACCTTGTCCATGGCGGCGGCGGAACCAAGCACCGCCGAGCCGACGTACGGAATCCCGGCAAGCTCAAGCATTCCCTGAATCGTGCCGTCTTCGCCCATCGGCCCATGAAGCACCGGGAATACAACGTCCAGATCCTGAATCCAGGTTGTATCGCTCCGATCACGGAGTTCCTGCGAACCTTCGGCCTCCACCAGACTCGTCCCGGGATTGTCGTGACCCGGCGCCGGACCCTCGCCCGTAACCTCCGGCAACGGAAGCCGTGACGTGGCCGCAAGCTGCCGCAGCGGGTCGCCACCGGTAACCCAGGCGCCGTCTCTGGTGATTCCGATAGGGACCGGCTCAAATCTGTTCCGGTCAATGTTGTTCAGTATCGCGTGCGCGGATGTGATCGAGACATCGTGCTCATCAGACCGGCCGCCAAAGATAATGCCGACTCGTATCCGTCGCGCGGCCATGGCTACTTCCCCCCAACCTGTTCGATCTCCGGGACCAGCCGGATTTCAAACTGTCGGTAGACTTCGTCCTGAATCAGTTGAATCAAGTCCCGAACATCCTGTGCGGTCGCTTCCCCGGAATTGACCATGAAATTGCCGTGCAGCTCGGAGATCTGAACGCCGCCAACGCGACAGCCTTTCAATCCAGCCTTATCGATAAGGTAACCGGCGTAAGAGCCTTCCGGATTGGTGAATACCGAACCAGCACAGGCGCCGGTCGGTTGCGCCTGCTTGCGCCATTGACTGAACTCCTTCGCCTGGCGCTGGAGTTCCTCACTGTCACCGTATGGCAGCATGAATGTTGCGCTGAGGACGATCACATCCCTCGGTTTCGGCGCGTGCTTCAGCACGGTATATCGGTAGGACGCATTCAGCGTATTCGCTGGCCATGTCTCGACCGTTCGATCGGTCAACCGAATGACATCAATCGACTCCAGGTGATCGATCATCTCCCCGCCGTGGGCGCCGGCGTTGTTTACAACTGCTCCGCCGACCACTCCCGGCAGTCCTGCGCACCAGACAAGTCCAGACCAGCCTCGTTCCGCGGTGAGATGTCCCAGTCG
>SKTL01000076.1 GCA_007122555.1 Thermomicrobiaceae bacterium
CCGGTCGGCCAGTTCGTGCTCTGGGATCTCGGCGGCGTTCAGCCGGATTCGCCGTTGAACTACGCCCTGCGCGGCGGGGTGCGTGACGTGGCGGTGACGGTCAACGGCAGTGTCGTCGGAATGCTCTGGCAGGAATCCGTGCAACCCCGGTTAAATTCGGCCAGCAAGCTGCGGGTCCGTGACGTCATGGATACCAATGTGCTGACGATGGATATCGACACGTCGGTCTACGACGTGCACCGGCAGATGCTGGAGACTGGTCGGCCGGCGATCCCGATCACCGAAGGCGGCATCTATCGCGGGATTTTCACCTCGGATCGACTGATTCACGTCTATCGATACCTGCAGTCCGGGAAAACTCCGCGGGAACGTTACCGTGGTTTTGTGGAAGCGCTCGGCCTGGCGGGACGATAGGCGATCAATGCCTGCGAGATGCGCTTGGGTTACGTCTTAGCTGCCGGGATTTCCTGAGGCAGTCATCGGAGTGGGGAGTTCGCCGAGCATCTCTTCCTGTTTATCGACCCATGCTCCGATGTTCCGGTACTTCTGATACCGGACTTCGAGCAGGTTATCGATTCCCTGGTCACTGGCGATCGCCTCGATCTCCGCCAGGTGGCGCTCGATCACGTCGCCAGTTCGCTGAATCGTTTGATCCATCGCTTCGTGCGCCGGTTCAAGTTCCGGCACAATTTCGTCGATGATCTCAAACTCCAGAAGGTCCTGAGCAGTCAACTTCAACGCCTCGGCGGCTTCCGGCGCCGCGCTGGAGTCTTTCCAGAGGATTGCGGCGCACGCCTCGGGAGAGGCGACGGCGTAGACGGAGTTCTCGAGCATTAGCAGCCGGTCGGTTACGCTGATCGCCAACGCTCCGCCGCTGCCGCCTTCGCCGATTACGACGCCTACGCTCGGAACCCGCAATGAGGCCAGCGCCAGCAGATTCTCCGCGATCGCTGTTGCCTGACCTCGCTCTTCCGACCCGAGGCCAGGATCAGCCCCCGGTGTATCGATGAAGCAGATGATCGGGAAATCGAACTTCTCGGCGTGCTTGAAAATACGCAGCGCCTTGCGATAGCCGTCTGGGCCCGGCATACCGAAATTGCGATCCAGATTTTCTCGGGTGTTGGAGCCCTTCTGGTGACCGAGGACCATGACCGTTCGTCCGTTGAACGCGCCGATTCCGGTAACGACAGCGGGATCATCGCCGAAGCGGCGATCACCGTGAAGCTCAACGAATCCGCTGATCAGGGCGTTGATGTAATCGAGTGAGTGCGGGCGTTCTGGTTTTCGGGCGAGTTGAACGCGTTCCCAGGCCGGTGTCGTGGCGGTCATGAACCATCCTCCCCGAGCCCGTTGCTGACATAGACGTAATCAGGCTGACGCCGTCCCATCGTGGCGTCGGTGTAGTGGAGCAGGAGAAGTGATAACGCTTCAGCCAACTCGCTTCTGCGGCAAACCTTGTCGATCATGCCGTGCTCCAGCAGGAACTCGGCTGTCTGGAACCCGTCCGGCAACTTCTGGCGGGTAATCTGTTCGATAACCCGCGGACCGGCGAACCCGATCATCGCGCCGGGCTCGGCCATAATAATGTCGGCAACCATCGCGTAACTCGCGGTAACGCCGCCGTAGCAGGGATCGGTCAGAATCGAGATGTGCGGCAGCTTGTGTTCTCCAAGTCGCGATAGCGCGGCCGTCGTCTTGGCCATCTGCATCAGCGAGAACGTGCTCTCGTGCATCCGGGCTCCACCAGAGTTCGAAACACTAATGAATGGCAGACGCAACTCGATAGCCTGCTCGACTGCCCGGACAAACTTTTCGCCGAAGGCGGATCCCATGCTTGCACCGAGAAATCCGAACTCGGTCGCCGCGATCACAGCGTCGTACCCGCGAATTCGTCCCTTACCGGTTATCAGGGATTCTCGCTGACCGGACTTTTCGGCCGTTTGCCGCAACTTGTCGCTGTAGCGATCGCCGTTCGCGGAGAAATTGAGTGGATCAGACGTGACGATGCCGCGATCCCACTCCTCGAAGCTTCCGGAATCAAGCAGGTATTCGACGCGCTGTTTGGCGGTCAGGCGAGCGTGATGGTCGCACTTGGGACAGACGCGAAACCATCGCTCGAAGTCCTTGCTGTAGACCAGGTCTTTGCACTTCGCGCACTTGACCCAGAGACCGTCCGGAACCACCGGACCGTCATTGTCAGCATTTTCGCGGTTAAATGTGGGTTTTCGTCGAAAGAAGTCCGGCATGGATGCGATCACTCCGAAGCCCTGCATGACGTAGGTAGCCGGCAAGATAGCGGAGAGTATAGCATACTCGGATTCTTGGACCTCAGGCAGTTGACCGTTCGCCGGGCTCAACTTAGAGTGAGCGGATGACGTAAGAATCTGGCGGGTCTTTTCAGCGTCCTTGTTAGCACAGGCACGGAAACGGCAGCAGGAGGAGTCACGAAACCATGAGCGAGGTAGCAGTCATGATTCTGGCTGGCGGCCAGGGAGAACGCCTGAGCATTCTCTCCCGTCAGCGTGCGAAACCCGCGGTGCCGTTTGCTGGAAAGTACCGGATTATCGATTTTGCGCTCTCGAACTGCGTGAATTCCGGGCTGTTCAATGTCGCCGCGCTTACGCAGTACCGCCCGCATTCACTTAACGATCATATCGGCCACGGGCGCCCCTGGGACCTCGATCGCGAGCGGAACGGCGGGATTGTGATCCTGCAGCCGTACCTTGGCCGTTCTGGATCCGGCTGGTACCAGGGAACTGCTGACGCCATTTACCACAATCTGTTCTACGTGAATGCGCGATCGTATCAGGATGTATTGATCCTCTCGGCCGATCATGTCTACAAGATGGACTACCGCCCGATGCTCGACCTTCACCGGGAGAAGGACGCTGACGTGACGGTCGCCGTGCAACCGGTTGCCTGGGAGGATGCGCATCGCTTCGGCGTGATGTTCACCGAAGACGACGGCGAGATCATCGATTTTGACGAAAAACCGGCGGAACCCCGCAGTAATCTGGCGTCCATGGGGGTGTACGTCTTCAAACGAGATGTGCTTCTCGAACTGTTTGATGATCGTCAGGGAGGCACGGCAATGACCGACTTCGGTCACGAAGTGATTCCTTACCTGATCCGCTATGGGCGAGCGTACGCGCATACCTTTCACGGGTACTGGCGAGATGTGGGTACAATCCAATCCTACTGGGAAGCAAATATGGAGCAGCTGGCCGATCTGCCGGAACTGAATCTCTATGACAACGAATGGCGCATTCACACCCGGAGTGAAGAGCGACCACCGGCCAAGATCCTCGAAGGCGCTCGGGTCAATCGCAGCATGGTTTCGCATGGATGCATTATCAACAACGCGACTGTCGAGCATTCGATGCTTTCACCCGGAGTGACTGTGCACAATGGAGCAGTGATTCGTGATTCGATCATCATGACGGATGCGGAGATCGGACCAGGCGCGGTGCTTGATCGCGTAATCGTTGATAAGCAGGTATACGTCGGAGCGCATTCATATCTCGGCTACGGGGATGACTTCACCGTCAATCGGCTGGAGCCCAACCGGTTGAACACGGGGATCACAATCGTGGGCCGTCGCGCCCGGATTCCGCCCGGAACGCGCGCGGGCCGGAATGTGCTCATCGGGACCGACGTGATGGAGCCCGATTTCGACGAATCGGAGATTCCGAGCGGGGAGAGCATCGACTCCAGAAGCGTGGCAGTCTGGATCTGATTGTGACGATCCTCTGCAGGGACTGGACATAGCGTCGTATGATCAGAAGTTGATGCGTTACAAGAGCGTGTGCAATCGTGGCGCGGGTTACCTGGGGACAGAACGTCACGCCATTCATCGAAGCCAGGGCCGGAGTGCAACGAAGCTTCCGGTTTCCGGAAAGAGGGGGAACGGATCTATGGACGAACGACAAGACATCGGACAGGCGGTTGTCGACAGAGGTATCGTCGACTTGCCGCGAGCGGTAGATGCGTTGCCAGATGACGCGCGAGCAGCGTTTCAACGGCTCTACCACGTGTCCGAGACGGTTGGCGAGATCGATCCGCCGGAACACATGCATCGCTGGATCGAACGGTATTTCGGTTCGGTTGATACTGTATTGAGCCAGCATGTCGTTAAGGTGACTAATCGGTATACGCTGGAAGGAACGCTGTTCAACGATCTGCGATCGCGCCGCCCGCTGGAGGCGCGCATTCCGGCAGACCTCGCTGACGAAATCGCCAAGACGGCCCCCGATCCGTTTTGCGAGCCGCTGCATAATACCCCGGCGGATACGTTTGGTCGCGTTGAAGGCAAGTATTCGCTGACAGCCAGCAACATCGCGAAATACGACGGCTTTCATGGCGTGGTGATCTTCCGTGAGCATGATCCGCTGGCGTTTACCGGTGAGGTCGTTCAGGATGCGATCCAGGTCTCACGAGAGTGGATCCAGCGCTGCTATGAGCAGGATCCGAGTGCGGTGTATCCCCTCTTTATGTGGAACTGTCTCTGGAAGAGCGGCGCCTCGATTCCGCACGGTCACGCACAGATCAGCCTGACCAGGGGAATGCACTACGGCAAGGTCGAGGGACTGAGGCGTTCGATAGTTAGCTATCGCAACGAGCATCAACGAAGCTATTTCGACGACCTGTTCTCCGTGCACGAGAGCCTGGGGATCGGACGTCAGTTCGGCAATGTTCGTGTCATGGCGAATCTGACGCCGCTGAAAGAGAAAGAGATTGTCCTGGTAGCTGACCAGGTTGATGACGAGCTCAGCGGGGTGATCTATCGGGTGCTGCGTTGCCTGATTGAGGATCTCAACACGTCATCGTTCAATCTGGCGATCTGGGAACCGCCGATTGCCAATACCGGCGAGAACTGGGAAGATATGCCGGTTGTCGTCCGGATCGTCGATCGTGGAGATCCACTGAACCGGACCTCTGACTTCGGGGCGATGGAGCTGTATGCGGCGAGTGTGGTTTCAAGTGATCCATTTCGGGTGGCGGAAACGCTCTGGCCGGCTCTTCAGTAGCCTTGAATCACGCGTTGGAAATCGAATATTGCAAGCGGATCGGAATGGCGCGGTATGAGTGACAGACCCGTCCGTATTGGCGTCGACATCGGTGGTACGTTCACCGATGTCCTTTTGTTTGACGCTGATCAGCGGCGATTCATGATTGAGAAAGTACTGACGACACCGGAAGAACCATCACGGGCGGTTGGCGAGGGCGTCCGATCAGCGCTGGAATCCGGAGAACGAAGCGGGCCAGATGTCGCCCAGGTCATTCACGGAACGACGCTGGTCACGAATGCGTTGATCGAGCGGCGAGGGTCGCCGACCGCATTGATCACAACCCGTGGTTTCCGAGATGCTGTGGAGATGGGTCGGGAACATCGCTACGATCTCTACGATATCTTCCTCGAAATGCCGAAACCGCTGGTTCGGCGTCGCTGGCGGCTGGACCTGGATGAGCGAACAGCGGCGGATGGAACCGTTCTCAAGCAGGTCGATCCGGATGAGCTTGCCGAGTTGGTCGCGCAGATCCGCGCCGCTGGGATTGACGCTGTCGGGGTCGCGCTCCTGCACAGCTATCGCAATCCGGAGAACGAGCGGCAGGTCGGGAAACTGCTGTCCGAAACAGCTCCGGATCTGACTGTCTCGCTGTCGTCAGAGGTCGCGCCGGAGATTCGGGAGTATGAGCGGGTTTCGACAACACTTGCCAACGTATATGTGCGGCCGCTCGTGGATCGTTATCTCGGGAAGCTTTCAGAAGTCTTGCGCAGGCAGGGGATCGAGTCCGAACTCCTGATCATGCTTTCCTCCGGAGGAACCTGCACGGTTGAAACGGCGCGATCGTATCCGATCAGACTGGTTGAATCCGGCCCCGCAGCGGGTGCGCTGGCCGCCTCCCGATATGGTCAGGAGCTGGATCTTCCCAACCTCCTCTCCTTTGATATGGGTGGAACGACGGCGAAAGCGTGCCTGATCGACAGCGGGGAGCCGACGATCTCTACGGAGTTCGAGGTCAGCCGGGTCTATCGCTTCAAGAAAGGAAGCGGGCTGCCGATAAAGGTTCCGGTCATCGAAATGATCGAGATCGGCGC
>SKTL01000093.1 GCA_007122555.1 Thermomicrobiaceae bacterium
ATCTGGGGTGACCCGCTGCTTGTCGCGACGGCAAAGGTAAACGTGTGCAGTCCCTGCAGGAAGCGGAGCACTTGCTCGCCGTTGAGCTTGGAATCCGGCAGTCCGAGTTCCTGTTTCAACTGCGGGCTGGCCGTCCTGGCGCTGATCCCGACCATCTTCTTGAACTCTTTGATCTCTTCTGCTGTCTCGTGCATTCCCGTGATCTCCTTCGACGCCGGCGTTCAAGTGTCAATCAACCACAAATGATAGCGCGTCTGACGCCTGGCTGTCTCGCTGGAGTTGCATATGTCGGAGACTGACAACAATACGACGGTTTTCGGCCCGTCTTGAAGCGGGTTGCGAGCTAGTCAACGGGAGATTCGCCTGCCGAATCCCCGTCAGCTTGATGCGTCGTTGTCGACTGAGTCGCCGGGTCCCGAGACTTGACCGACGCTGGGCTGTCCAGCGTATGGTTCGCATGGTCGTACATGTTGTCGAGTTCGTCCCACTTCGTTCCGTGCCAGAGGGGCGTGCCGACGATGTACCCGGCTCGTCCGATCAGGTGCGCGCCCACCGGCGCGGTCAGAAAGAAGAACAGGATTACCAGTAGCGCTCGGGTGGCGACGCCGACATCGCCGAAATAGATCGCGACGGCGGTCATCACGCAACCAACGCCGAGTGTCGCGGACTTCGTCGCCACATGCATCCGGGTGAAGAGATCCGGCATGCGCACGATGCCAACACCCGCCAGCAACATTAGCGCCCCGCCGATCGCCATAAGAATGATGATAATGATCTCGCTCATGGTCTCCCTCGCCGTTCGGTGTAGCGCGCGAAGGCGACGGTTCCCAGGAAGATGATCAGCGCCAGCACGATGGCGGCATCGATGAAGACTGGCTGGTCAACGACGACGGAGTAGACCGCGAAGAGCGCCACAACGATCGCGGCGATCAGGTCAAGCGCGACCACCCGATCCGGTAGGCTGGGTCCCCGGAACAGCCGGAAAAACGCCAGAAACAGCGACACCACGAATATCAGCAGCATGACATTGACGGTGATCTCCATGGCGCTGGAAAGATTGGTGTCGACCATCATCGCAGCACCTCGATAACCCGCCGCTCGAACCCGGCTTTGATCTCGTGACGCAACTCATCCGGATCGTCAACAAACATCGCGTGAATGTAGAGAACGGACTTGTCATCCGACACATCGAGGCTCAACGTTCCAGGTGTCAGCGAGATGAGATTCGCCAGCAGGGTGATCTCCATATCGGATTTGACACTTAAGGGAATAGCGACGATCCCCGGACGCATGTACTGGGATGGGGTGATCACGTCGTAGGCAACCCGCAGATTCGCCTTGAACAACTCGTAGATGAAGAACAGGGCGAACCGAATGACCAGGATGACCTTGTGGCCATAGCTCGTCGAGCCGATTGCTCGCTGGGCGAACACCACCACCACGAAGCCCAGGACGAAGCCCAACATCACGTTGGCCGGACCGAAGTTCCCGGTCGCAGCGGCCCAGATCAATGCCAGAAAGACGTTCAACAGCAGGGCGTTTATGGCTCGTCTCCAATCACCGATTCAATGTAGAGCGACGGATCAAGCAGCTGCTCGGCGGTTTCGACCAGTAATGATATGACCGGCTGGGCAAGAATTCCCATCCCGACCGAAAGCGACGCCAGTATGATGATCGGCAGGAACATCGCGACCATGTTTCGGGTCCAACCCGGAAACTCGTCCACGCCCGGCGGCAGCTTACCCTCTTCTTCGGCCGGGGATGGCGTCCAGTAGCCTTCGGTCCAGATCTTGGTCATCGAGAACAGCGTCAGCAGACTGGTCAACAGCGCAACCGCCACGATCGCGTAGTGCTCGAGTTCCAGACTGCCGCGAACGAGCGTCAGCTTGGCGAAGAACCCGGAAAACGGCGGCATTCCCGCAAGCGCCATCGCGGAGACAAAGAACAGGCTGGATACCCACGGGTGATACCGGTAGAGACTGCCGAGTTTCTTCAGTTCGTAAGTCCCCTGCAGCCGGAACGCGACGCCACTGATCAGGAAGAGATTCGTCTTCGTCACCATGTTGTGGATGATGTAGAAGATCGAACCGGCCAGCGCCAGCGGCGACAGGATAGCCAATCCAACGAGCATGTACCCGATCTGACTGATAATGTGGAACGAGAGCAGCTTCCGAACCTCGTATTGCGCGACCGCGCCAAGCACGCCGGTGATCATGGTAAGCCCTGCGACAACCAGCAGAATCTGGTGCGTGTAAGACGTCTCCTGGGTGAAGATCAGCGTGAACGCTCGGACAAGAGCGTAGATGCCGACCTTGCTCAGTAGCGCCGCGATCAGTGCGGTTACGGCGATCGGGGGCGTGTGGTAAGAAGCCGGTAGCCAGAAGAACATCGGGAAGACCGCGGCTTTGATGCCAAACGAGACCAGGAAAAGCATTCCGACCGTCGTCACCAGCCACGGTTCGTCGACATCCTGGAGTTTCATGCCGAGGTCGGCCATGTTGAGTGTTCCGGCAAGACCATAGAGGAGGCCGATCGCGCCGAGCAGAATGGCGGATGAAATCAGGTTCAGCGCAACGTACTTGATGGCCCCTTCGAGTTGCGGGCGTTCGCCGCCGAGCGCGATAAGCACGAACGACGAGATCAGCATCACTTCGAACCAGACGAAGAGGTTGAACATATCGCCGGTCAGAAATGACCCGGTGATGCCCATCAGGAGAATATGAAACAGCGGGTAGTATCCGAACGATTCGCGTCTCGGGTCCATTGTGGCCAGAGAGTAGACTGAAACAGTGAAGGCGATCAGTCCGGTCATCAGGACCATGAGCGACGAGAAGAGATCGGCCACGAAATTGATGCCGAATGGCGGCGGCCAGCCGCCCATCTCAGTCACCAGAATTCCGTCGGCACGGGCCGTCATGAGCAGGGCGATACCGGCCAGCAGCAACGCCGCTGAACCGATGACCGAGATTACGCGCTGGGAATCGCGGCTGTCATAGAACAGCAACGCGATGACCCCGGTGGCAAGCGGAATCACTATTGGAAGTGCAACCAGCAGGTCGTGGCTCATGGAGTATCCGACCCCTTGTGATCCCGGCGTAAACCCTCTCGCATACTCACCTAGTCCTTGAATCCATCGGTGCTGCGCATCTCGTCCAGATCGTCAGTGCCGACCGTCTGGTAGACCCGCTTGACCAGCACCAGTGTGAACGCCAGCACTCCGAACCCGATAACGATCGCGGTCAGCACCAGCGCCTGCGGCAGCGGATCGGCATATGGCAGCGGCGGCATCGATTCGCCAGCCGAAACGAGCGGCGGGTTTCCGCGCGTCAGCCCGGCGGCAGTGAAAATAAGCAGATTCGCGGACTGACTGAGCAACACCAGGCCGATCGCCAGCTTGACAATGCTGCGTCGGAGCATCAGGTAGATCCCGGAGGCGAACAGGCAGCCGATCAGAATGGCCATAAGTGTTTCCACGTTATTCCTCCGAAAGCGTCAGTATGACAAGCAACGTCACGCCGATAACGACCAGAAACACCCCGATATCGAAGAGCAGGAACGTGCCGAGGTGGATCTCGCCGAATCCAGGGATATCTGTGTGATACCAGAGGTGCTCGAGATACGGACGGGACGCCAGAAGCGATATCACTCCGGAACCGCCGGCCATCGCAAGACCGATCGCGATCATCATCTGTGGTCGCATTCCGAGCATTCGCCGGGTTGAGGCGACATCAAATGCGATGGCATAGAGCGCGAACGCCGCGGCGGCGACGAGGCCGCCGATGAAGCCCCCGCCTGGTTCGTCATGACCTCGCAGGAGCAGAAAGATCGAAAAGAGCAACAGCACGGCGACGAGTGATCTTGTCGCGGTCTGGAGAATCAGCGATTTCATTGATCCTCGCTCCGATCCTCCCAGAGCCGCAGGCGCAGCAAGGCGTAGACGCCGATACCGGCAACTGCCAGCACAATAATCTCGCCGAAGGTGTCAATCGCCCGGAAGTCGACCAGAATGACGTTGACGACATTCCGGCCGAATGCTGATGGATATGACTCTTCGGCGTGAAACTCGGAAATGCTGTCGTAGAAGCGTTCATTGCTGACGACCAGCACAAGTATGGTCATCAACAGCCCGCCGGCGCCCGCGATGATCGCGTCGCGGATGCGTGAACCGACTTTCGAGAGCGTGGCGAATTGCGGCAACCGATAGAGCACCAGCACGAAGAGGATAACGGTGAGCGTCTCGACCAGAATCTGAGTCATCGCCAGGTCGGGGGCTCCATAGAGAATGTAGATGGTCGCGACACCGTAACCGACGGTTCCAAGCGCGGCGACTGCGGCCAGGCGGGATTGCGCCTTGACCGCCATGAGCGCTCCGAGGATCACGATGATCACAACGCCCCACTCGTAGAACCGGATGTCGCCCAGATCGCCCGCGAGCCGAATATCTCCATAGGCGGCCAACGGGTAGAGCGCTGAGACGATCAGCACAACCACGATGGTCAGGAAATAGAAGCGTAGGTAACCGTTCTGGATGATCTTCGTCTGATTCTTCGAAACCCAGTCGAGCAAGTGAAGCAGGCGATCGTAAACCGCTTCCGAGCCGATCCGGCCCAGGACATGCGTCTGACTGGAAATCGCGCGAACCTGGTTCCGACCTGCAAACGCCACCGCGCCGAGCAGAACCGTGATCACGCTCATCGCCAGCATGACATTGAAGCCGTGCCAGATGTACAGGCTGACCTCGATCGGCTCGCCCGCGATGGCGCTGACGGCCGGCTCCACGAGCCGGGTATCGACCAGCGCTGGAACCAGCCCGATGCCGAGACTCAGCGCGCCGAGCACCAGCGGACCCAGATAGAGCGACGGCGGCCCCTCGTGGGCGTGCTTTGGCGTCTCTTTTTCTTCCCCGATGAATGGTTGAATGCCGGTGATTCCCGCAACGACGACCATCAGGATATTGCTGGCTACGGCGACGATCGCAAGCACGATTGCCAGGGTGTTGAGGTCTAGCGCCGCCTCGTAGACCAGCTCTTTCCCGATGAATCCGAACAATGGCGGGATTCCCGCCATCGACAGCGCGGCGACGCCGGCTCCGATCGCCGTGAGCGGCATGAGCTTGCGAAGACCGCCCAGCAGCCGTATGTCACGGGTACCGGTCTCATGGTCGATTGTCCCGGCGACCATGAAGAGGGCGCCCTTGTAAAGCGAATGCACAACGAGGAAGACCATTGCGGCTTTCAGCGCGATCTCGGTGCCGATGCCGATCAGCATCGTCAGCGTTCCGAGCGAGCTTACGGTGGTATAGGCGAGCAGCTGTTTGAGGTCGGTGCGCTGGACGGCGAGATAGGCCCCCAGAAGCATCGTCGCCGCGCCGAACGTCACCAGAACGAATTGCCAGATATCCGTTCCGCCGAGCGTCGGATTGACCCGCGCCATGAGGTAGACACCGGCTTTGACCATTGTGGCGGAGTGGAGATAGGCGCTAACCGGTGTCGGCGCCGCCATCGCTCCAGGCAGCCAGAAATGAAACGGCGCCTGAGCGGACTTGGTAAACGCGCCGCCGAGTATGAGCAGCATAATCGGCAGGTATAGCGCATGGTCCTGAATCACGTCGGCTTGCTCGGTGAGGACCGAGAACTCCCAGCCTCCCCCGACGATCGCCATGAGTATCAGTCCAACGAGCAGCATCTGACCGCCGATTCCGGTAACCAGCAGCGCCTGTCGGGCCGAATAGCGGGATGCTTGGGCGTTGTGACTGAATCCGATCAGCAGGTAGGAGGTGAGACTGGTCAGCTCGAAGAAGATGAAAAACGTGATGATGTTATCGGCCAGGACCACGCCGAGCATCGACGCCATGAACATGAGGATGAAGAGATAGAAACGACCCAGATGATGATGCCCGTGCAGATAGCCGCCGCCGTACAACATGATCAGCGTGCCGATCCCGGCGATAAGCAGGGCGAAGACAAGGCCAAGCCCGTCTATCTGAAACGAGAGATAGACATCGAGAATCGGGATCCAGGCGAATGAGTAGTGAACCGAGCCGCCGTCAGCGAGGTCCGGAATGAAGGTAAGCAGATACACCGTGA
>SKTL01000088.1 GCA_007122555.1 Thermomicrobiaceae bacterium
ATCCCGAGGCCGTTCTGGTGGTTTGCGCCGATGGCGTATCCGTTCCAGAGATCGTGATCGACGAAACGGCCTTCCTGGCCGCCCCAGCGAAGGAACAATGTTCGCTCCCGCGGAACATCTTCAACGTCGTCAACATCGACGTCCGCGTCATCGGGAACGGTTTCGTCATCGTCGTCAGGTTCGTCTTCATCGTCGTCTGGTTCGTCGGCAGCTACATCTTCGCCATCGTCGTCGGGCTCGTCAGCGGGGGCATCTTCATCGTCGTCTTCGTCACACGCCGCCAGCAGGCCGGCGAGCGCGGTACCGCCGACTCCGAGAATTGCCGCACGCTTCAGCAGATCTCGACGTCCGATACGTCCTTGCAGAACATCACTTGTCAGGGCAGCCAGAGCACGATTATCAGCCATGTGTAACAGACTCCTCCTCATAACAACAGCCATACGCCGTCAGAACCAGTACAAAACGTCGGACCCAGGTCGCCGATACGTTCGCCACGTATGCGCATCGGTGATTGCGCTCGCTAAACACTCCTCTTCTTCGCTTACTCGCCCTCGTGAGTTGTCGCCATCGTGCGATATCTGGTTTGTCCGTTCGTCAGTACTGGAAGTTGACTGAATAGTACGAATTGCGGAACGCACTGTCAATAGTTGTTCACCAGTCAGACATGTGGACGATGACTCCATGTCGCCAACGGAGTTCCATCTTCAGGTCTTAGTGACTGACGTTTGTCCGGCAACGGATGCTGTGGATTCGCATTAATCATACAGATTCATCCGGCGTTGCAGGTGTGAGATGCGCTCGGTTTTCGTTGCCGGTTTCCGATGGATCCTGGACGCCAGAAGGCTCCGAACATTCCGACTGATTTCCTCGGTTGGATCAGGGGTTCGGCGTCAGTCGATCGTTCGATCCGGGAAGGCCGGACTGGGCGAGCGTCGCCTGACTCGTCAGCAGCAGACCGACTGCACGCATATCGCCCGTCGCCAGACCCGGCTCCGAACACGAGCAGAAAGGAGAGCGATCGCTGACCGGGTTGCGAGGATCCCTGCAGAAGGTGCACAGAATTGAAACCCGTGGTGGATGATCACCGGGCGGAGGGCTGACCGCAGCAGAATCTTCGCGTTGACGGGTATTGGAGGCTGTATTATAGTGTCCGCATCTCGAGAGCGCGGAGCATCTTGTGAAACAGGGCCAGCGTCTCTGTACCAGTGTCCGAAGGCACAGGCTCCGAAATCAGAATAATCCGTGCTATCCGGGGGATTTGGCTAACGGGACAACGCTGTCCTGAGGAGGATGGTTCATCTTGGTTGAGGAAACGTTGAGCGCCGAGGAGCCGACGGTCGAAACAAAGGAAACACTCAAGGTTGAAGACCTGCACGTGTACTTTCACACCTACGCCGGCGCGGTGAAGGCGGTTAACGGTGTGTCGTTTGTGCTGAAATCCGGAGAGCGCTTTGGTCTCGTTGGAGAATCCGGCAGCGGGAAGTCGACGATCGCGCTGTCACTGCTAAGACTGATCAAGCCGCCGGGCAGGATTGAGGGTGGATCTGTCTACCTCAATGGCGTTGATCTCGTCAGTCTGAGCGAAGAACAGATGCGGAGGAAACGTCTCGATGAGATCGCTCTCGTGGCGCAGGGAGCAATGAACTCGCTGAATCCGGTTCGCCGGATTCGTGATCAGTTCCTCCTGGCCTTTGGCGATCATGATATCGACGTCAAGCGCTCCGGGTTCGACGACCATATCGGCGACCTGCTGTCCCGCGTCGGTCTGGGGCGCGACGTTGCGAACATGTTCCCGCACGAGTTGAGCGGCGGAATGAAGCAGCGCGTCTGTATTGCGCTGGCGATCAGCCTGTCGCCCAGCGTCATCATTGCGGATGAACCGACGAGTGCGCTGGACGTTGTGGTGCAGTGGCAGGTGATGGATACCCTGCGGCGAGTTCAGGAAGACCTGAGCGCCTCAGTTATTCTTATTGGTCACGACATGGGATTGATGGCTCAGTTTGTCGACCGGCTCGGCGTGATGTACGCCGGCAGGCTTGTCGAAATTGCTACGGTCCGGGACATGTTCAATGACCCACTGCATCCGTATGGGCAGATGCTCATCGCCAGTCTTCCGTCGCTCGAGAGCCGCAAGGACTCGCTTCAGGGGATTCCCGGCATCACCCCGTCGCTTCTCAATCCTCCCAGTGGATGCCCGTTCCATACCCGATGTCCGAAGGTAATGGAACACTGTAAGACGGTCACCCCGGAACTGCAGGAGGTACGTCAGAATCACTGGGTGGCATGCCACTTGTATGAGGAGGCCTGATGTCGACGTTGCTTGAGGCTCGGAACGTCTCGAAGATTTTCGGGGGCGGTCTGTTCGACAAGAGTCGCACAGTTGCACTCGAGGACTTCTCGTTTCAGATTGATACCGACAAACCATCGGTGACATCGATCGTTGGCGAAAGCGGAAGTGGAAAGACCACGCTGGCGCGGTTGCTGCTGGGGCTGGTTGCTCCGACCGAGGGCGAAGTACTCTATTACGGCAAGAACCTGGAACGCCTTGGCGGTTCCGACCGGAAACAGTTCTTGCGAGATATTCAGGTCATCTTTCAGGATCCGTTTGAGGTCTACAACCCGTTCTACCGGATTGATCACGTTCTGGACACGCCGATCAGGAATTTCGGCCTGGCGCGAGGTGAAACAGCGCGAAAAGAGTTGATTAACGAATCGCTCGAAGCGGTTGGAATTCGCCCGGAGGAAATCCTCGGACGGTTTCCCCATGAGTTGAGCGGCGGTCAGCGCCAGCGCATCATGGTAGCCCGCGCCCTGTTGCTGCGCCCGAAGCTCATCATTGCCGACGAACCCGTTTCGATGGTGGACGCATCGCTCCGGGCGACGATTCTGGGCAGTCTACTTCGCCTGAACCGCGAGTTCGGTATTTCGCTGATCTATATCACGCACGACCTGACCACCGCGTTTCAGGTCAGCGAAGACATCATGGTGCTTTATCGCGGGACCGTCGCCGAAGCCGGTGATGTCGACAAAGTCGTCCGTGAACCCGAGCATCCGTATACGCGACTGCTGGTCGGATCGATTCCGCTGCCGGATCCGGATCTCCCATGGGAAGGTGAACGGGCGATCGGTCGACCAGCCGGTGAGCTGGGTGAATCGGGCGAAAAGTTCTGCAAATTCAATGATCGCTGCCCGTTTGCGATGCCGATGTGCGTTCAGAGCGACCCGCCGCTGTTCCAGACGCATGCGAATCGCGTCACCTCATGCTTCCTCTATCGAGAATCTCCTGAACTGCCAATGGCGAAAATGACGAGCATCTTCAAGAGCGCGACCCGAGAAGGACCGCCTGAGGATACGGCGCAGCTTGATGGGCTCGATGCGGAGCTCGAAGTCTCTCAGGAGAATTCTTCTACGCCAACCGGCGGCGACGACTAGATTCGATCGATATACGAGCGGCGACGCCCACCGTGAAGCCCGTTCACGGTGGGTCAGTCTACGTGCAGGAGTGTGATGCTGATGGAGCCTGAACTCATTGCCGATTACGAGTGCGTGACCGGGGAAGGGCCGATCTGGCACGAGGCGGAACAGAGACTCTACTGGGCGGACATCCCGACCGGTCGAATGTTTCGCTTTGATCCCGCAACAGGCGAGCACGAACAATTCTATGATGGACCGGTTGTCGGCGGTTTTACGGTCCAGGCGGACGGTTCACTGCTGCTATTTGGCGAACGAGGAGCCATCAGCATCTGGCGTAATGGGAAACGAGAGACCGTGGTTGACGAGATCCCCGACGAGCGCAAAACCCGGTTTAACGACGTCATCGCGGATCCCGAGGGACGCGTCTATTGCGGCACCATGCCGACCGACGACAGACCCGGTCGTCTGTATCGTCTGGATACCAATGGCGATCTCACCGTCGTCGTCGAGGGAACAGGGGTCTCCAACGGGCTCGGCTTTACCCCCGACCTGGCGCACGTCTATCACACCGACACGACCAAACGGGTAATCAACCGCTATCGGTATGATCGAACGAGCGGAGCGATCAGCGAAAAGGCGCTCTTCGTTCGGACTCCGGAAGGCGAGGGCGGTCCGGACGGCATGACGGTCGATACGGAAGGGTATGTCTGGTCGGCGCGCTGGGACGGTAGCGCGCTGTTCCGGTACTCGCCTGACGGCGAGTTCGACCGGCACTATTCGTTCCCGGCCAGGAAGGTCTCCAGTGTCATCTTTGCCGGTCCCGATTATCGCGACGTCTACGTGACCACTGCCGGCGGTCACAACAAAGCGGAAGAAGGCCACGCCGCCGGAGCGCTCTTCCGGATCCGTCCGGGGTTTCAAGGGCGTCCAGAGTTTCTGTCGAAAATCGGGATCTCCTAGTTCAGCACCCCGGAGATGAATGAACTGTCTGTAGCGAAGGGAAGTCGAGCCAGTGGCTGAGCAGTATTTTGATCACGTTGACCAACAGTATCCGTATGCCCTGATCGGATCGCTTCAGGAACAGGTTCGCGTTCTGGAAGACCGGGCTCATCACTATGTCCATCACGTCCGGATGTCGGATGATGACCGGAAAACGCTGGAGCGGGCGCACAAGCTCCTTGCTGAAACGAGGACTGAGCTTCAGAAATTGCGTGAAGCGGCTGGCAAACCGACCAGTTGAACAGGAAACGGGAACTGACATATCATGAGCGACTCGAAACGACGTGTGCTTATCACGGGAGCCGCTGGACGGATCGGCACGGAGCTGACCCGACGGCTGAGGGACCGGTATGAGCTGAGGCTGCAGTTTAACCGGACGGTTCCAGACGACCCGCTTGTTGATGACTATGTGATTGCGAACATCGCAAACTACGACGAGATTGCCCCGGCGATGGAAGGCGTGGACGCAATCATTCATCTGGCCGGTCAGCCATCCTGGAGGGCGGATTGGGAGAGCGTTCATCAAGCGAACGTGCTCGGGCAATACAACGTGTATGAATCCGCGCGTAAGGCGGGGGTCCGTCGAATAATCTTCGCATCGACGAACCATGTGATGGGGATGTACGACCGCGACACCGCCTGGCCGGTCTATGCGGACCTTCCGGTGCGTCCGGATTCACTTTATGGCGTGACCAAAGCGTTCGGCGAGACGCTGGGACGCCACTATCACGACCGCTACGGCATGTCGATCATCAATTTCAGGATCGGCTGGTTTCTCGAAAATCCCGAAGACGAAATCGCCCGATACATGTGGTTGAGCCCCAGAGATTTCGCGCAACTCGTCTGGCGGGCAATCGAGAGCGATGTCGGTTACGGGACCTTCTACGCTATTTCCGGAAACAGCAGCCGGAACTGGGACATCACGGATTCCATTGTCAGGCTTGGCTACCGGCCGCAGGACGATGCGGACAAACATCTACCGCCCAGAGCCGGCCACAAGACATTTGATGGGGAGTAAGGGACAGACTAATGATTGATTCCAGACGTCGCGTCCTGATCACCGGCGCCGCCGGGCGAATCGGCGTCGATATGACGCGCCTGCTCAAGGATCGGTACGATCTCCGGCTGCACTTTAATCGATCGGTTCCCGATACCCCGGCACTTGATGATTACGTTGTCGCCGATATCGCCGAGTACGACCAGATCGCCCCGGCGATGGACGGCATCGATACCGTCATCCATCTAGCAGGTGAGCCAGCCGTGACAACCCCGTGGGATCGCGTGAACAAGGCGAACATACTCGGGCTGTACAACGTGTACGAATCGGCGCGTCGGGCTGGCGTGAACCGGATCGTCTTCGCATCGACCAACCACGTCATGGGTATGAACGATCGTGACGAGAACTGGCCGGTCTATTCGCAGCAGCCGGTTCGCCCTGACTCGCTGTATGGCGTGTCCAAAGCGTTTGGCGAGACGCTTGGCCGTCACTACTACGACCGCTACGGAATGTCGTTTATCAATCTGCGCATCGGAGCCTATGGCGATGCCCCGCGAGATGAGATCGCACGATACATGTGGTTGAGCCCCCGGGATTGCGCCCAGCTGATCTGGCGCAGTATCGAAAGCGACGTCGGATTCGCGACCTACTACGC
>SKTL01000138.1 GCA_007122555.1 Thermomicrobiaceae bacterium
CATCAGGACGGCGACTGGCATTGCGCGTTCCACTGCTGGGTGGTGCTTGAAGGCCAGAACCGAGAGCCGTCGATTCTGTTTCAGCGGAGGTCGATGAACAAGGATACGTATCCGGGCAAGCTCGATGTAGCCGTTGGCGGGCACTATCGGGCCGGGGAAGGATTCCGCGAGGTCGTTCAAGAGATCGAGGAAGAGCTCGGCATTGCGCCGCAGGCTGATACGTTGATCAACATTGGCCGTCGCTGGTCCGAGGCAGTCACGGAGCGCTGGGTCGATCGTGAGATCGAGGATGTCTATGTCCATTGCCTGAACGAGCCCGTTTCGACCCTTCAACCGTCTCGAGAGGAGATCACCTCCGTCGATGTCATATCGCTTTCAGCAATTGAGGACCTGTTCAGTGAGAGCGCTGCATCCGCGCGGTCCCGCCGTTTTGCGGTGCAGCCGGACAACACGCTGCGCGACGAAGGTGCGGCTGAGGTTGCGCTGGAGGACTTCATCCCGGTCGCTGATGGATACTGGGTCGCTGGAGCACGAGCAGCCGTGGCGGTGTTGAAGGGGAGAGCAGGAGTACGACTGGACCTGCCATCGCGCAGCGGTTGACCTACTGAGAACTTATCCGCGGGTGCTTCACTCAAACATCGACTGCTGCTCGGCTGTGTGGTCGTCCGGAAGCGGCTCATGCGGCAGATCCATCAGCTGCATCAACCTTACGGCGTTACGCGGTCCCTGATCGGCGTAGTTGGTGTTGAAGAAGACGTGGACAGTTTCGGCCGCTTCCATCGCTGACTGGATCTTCGGCAACCACTCCTCGAGTTCTTCATCGGAATACTCCCAGTTGAATCGATCCCGGCTGGTTCCGTCCCACTTGTACCAGGTCTCGTAGTTTCGGCCGTGGAATCGGATAACGGAAAGGCGCGGGTTGGTCACGCCGTAGACCGGCGGAACCGAGCCGGTTCCCATTTGAGGTTCGTCCGCCATCGTGTAGCTCATCCCCGCTTCCTGCAACAACTGGAGCGTCTGCGCGGCGTGCTCCTCATCCAGCCAGTCGCGACGGCGGAACTCGACCGCGACGTGGTACTCGGGGAACAGTTCCGGCAGCAGCTTGATGTAGTCCCGGTGCGGCTCGGTATTGCGATAGGACGGTGGAAACTGGAATGTCACCGCTCCCAGCTTCCTGGCGTCGTGCAGAGGTTTGATCGCCTCGGCGAATTGCTGGGCGAGATCGGCGTCTGGTTCCGGAGCCTCCTGGCCGGGCTTCTCCGGCGTGCTGGTGAGCTCCCTCGGCGGTTTGACATCGAACGTGAACCCGTCGGGCGTACGATCGACCCAGCCTTCCGCCATCTTGGCCGTGGGTACCCGATAGTAAGTCATATTGATCTCGACGATCGGGAAGAACTTCGCGTAATAGGTGAGCTGCTGGGCGCCCCGAACACCGGGCGGGTAGAAGGGATCGTGATCGGCCCAGGCGGACGTTCCGATGCGGATATTCGTCATGGTAACTGTCACCTTCGTTGCTGGCGATTAATCACGATGATCAGCATGATTATCCCATGTCGACGGGCGTCCGGTACAATTGAGTCTGGCGCACGTCACATTGGCACAATGACACAGGAGTCGCGACATGGCGCGAGTCAGATTATCCGTCGATATTGACGCTGATCTCAAGAAACGCATCAAACTCGCTGCCGTCAGCAGCGATCAATCTGTCAAGGCGTGGATCGAACAGGCGCTTTCGGAAGCGCTTGCCCGTCAGGAAGACCGCGCCTGGATGGAGAGCGACCTCTCCGGACTGGGCGATATCGAGCCGTATGAGTTTCAGGAAGGCGATCTCGAGCGCGGGGATCCAGTGGAGTACGTCCCTGGAGTTGGTTTCGTGGTGATTGAGGATGCGAAGGAGCCGGAAGAAGGTGAGCAACGGTAATGGTTCGCGATCGATGGCCTTTCGCGATCTGGAAATCGGCGACGTTGTCTTGATACGACTTCCCCGTCACAGGCCTCATGGATTCGAGCAAGAAGTAGTTCGGCCCGGGGTGATTGTTGGAGTGCCCACGATGCTTGGAACTCCCCGCTTCCCTGTTCTTGTGATCGCCCCATTCACCACAGATCGAACGGCGACATGGAGTCAGCGCAACTCGCTTCTCTACCCTCGATTGCACTCAGGATCCGGCAATCTGTCAGCAGACTCCGTATGTCTACTGGATCAAGTTCGAGCTATTGACATTTCGCGAATAACTCGGCGCTGGGGACGGCTTTCATCCAGTGAGTTCGCGCCGATTCAGGATGGGCTGATGCGCATGTTCGGTTTGGCAACTGCCGACTGACGAGTCCATGCGTCTCGCCGACTCCGTTCGGTTCCTCACGGAGACCTGCGCACCGGAGCCAGTCAAGGGATAGCTGACTCCAGTGAAGCAGTGACCATATTGTCGAACGACGTTATCCCTGAACGATCTTTCGCGCCTCTTCCGCTATCTTCTCCCCGGTCAGACCGAATTCCTGCAACAGTGCATCGCCATCTCCCGAGTAGGCGAACTTATCGTCGAGGTCGACGAACGCCATCTTGCACGGAACGGTGCTCGTCACGGTCGACGCCACGACACTACCGAGGCCACCGTTGTGAAGGTGTTCCTCAGCGACCACAATACCCTTTGTCTCGGTCGCCGCCGACGTGATCGCGGCTTGGTCGATCGGCTTGACGGTGTGCATGTCGAGCACGCGCGCGGAGATGCCGTCGGCCGCCAGCTCCTCGGCCGCATCCAGGGCGGCGGAGACCATCAGCCCGTTGGCGATGAGCGTGACATCGCCGCCATCCCGCACGGTGATCGCCTTGCCGATTTGAAAATCGACGTTCTCATCGTAGACCGCCGGCACGTCGCCGCGACCGACGCGCAGATACGTTGGACCGACATGCTCGATCATCTGCTGCGTCGCTTTGCGGGTCGACTGCTCGTCGGCCGGGACCATGACGACCATTCCTGGGAGCGAACAGGCCAGCGAGACATCTTCGATGCCCATCTGTGACGGGCCGTCCTCGCCGATGCTGATCCCCGCGTGACTGCCCACCAACTTGACGTTCATTTTCGGGAATGCGATCGACATCCGGATCTGATCATAGGCATTGCAGAGCAGAAAGGCGGCAAAACTGGCGGCGACCGGAACCTTCCCGCAGGCCGCCAGACCCGCGGCGACGCCGATCAAGTTCGATTCGGCGATCCCGACGTTGAAGAATCGCTCCGGATTGTCCTTCCCGAACCACTCGGCGCGCGTCGAGTTTGCGACGTCGCCATCGACGACGATGATCTTGTCGTTGGAGGCGCCGATTTCCTGCAGGGCGCGTCCGAAGGCGTCCCGGGTGGCTTTGCCCATCTCCAGGCCGGCGCGAGTTCCGAGTGTCATCCGATCTCCTCCAATGCTTCCTCAAGCCGGTCCTTCGGCACCCCACGACCATGCCAGGAGAAATCGGCCTCCAGAAATGAGACGCCCTTGCCCTTCTTCGTATGGGCGATGATCGCTGAAGGTCCGTCGGAATAGGCGGTTGCGTCGACCAGCGCCTGATGGGTCGCCTTGATGTCGTGTCCATCAACTTCGACCGTATTCCAGCCGAACGCCTTCCACTTCTCAGCGTACGCAGCCGGGTTCGTCACGCTGCTGACCGGGCCAGTCTGCTGATAACCATTCAGGTCGACAATCGCGACCAGGTTGCTGGCGTTGAAGTTGGCGGCCGCCATCGCCGCCTCCCAGACCTGTCCCTGCTGGATCTCGCCATCGCCCATCATCACGTAGACGTTGTAGTCCAGTTTATCCAGCTTCGCGTTCAGCGCGTGGCCAAGCCCCATCGAGAGTCCCTGTCCGAGACTTCCGGTCGACGCCTCCACACCGGGCACCCGCAGCATGTTCGGATGGCCTTCCAGGGGACTATCGATCTTCCGAAGGGTATTGAGCTGGTCCTTCTTGATATAGCCGGCCTCGGCCAGCACGGCATAGAGGATCGGCGACGCATGTCCTTTGGAAAGGATGAATCGATCCCGGTCCGGCTTGCTGGGATTCGATGCGTCGTATCGCATAATGCCGCCGAAATAGAGCGAGGTCATCACCTCGACGGCGGACATCGAGCTTGTGGGGTGACCAGACCCCGCTTCACTGGTCATAATCAACACGTCTTTCCGCAGCGATTTCGCCAGCTCGGTCAGCTGATCAAAATCCGTTGCGTTCTGGTTTCCTGTCATTCCGGCTCCTTCCATCGGAGCGAACTCTACTCAATGCGCGGGTTTCCGGCGAATCCGGGAGAATCACGTTCCCCCATACTATATCGACTTGCCTGGTTTCGGGAGACGTCGTCGCATCATCCGCGCCGCTACCCGCGTCCGATGGTACGATACGCGCGCCAATTCCAGAGCTGTGAAGGGAGTTCGAATGGACATCACGCTTGACCAGTTTCAGGCGGTCGATATGCGAGTTGGAAAGATTGTCGCCGTCGAGGACTTTCCCGAAGCTAGAACGCCATCGCTCAAACTAACGATCGATTTCGGTCCGGAAATCGGAACAAAGCGCTCATCAGCCCACTTGCCCGAGTTCTACGAAAAGGATGAACTCATCGGGCGTCAGATTGTGGCCGTGGTGAATTTCCCGCCCCTGCGGATTGCCGGGTTCAAGTCCGAAGTCCTGGTGCTCGGGGCGATTCAGGCCAACGATCGGGTGATTCTGCTCGAACCGGATTCTGAGTCGGAACTCGGTGCGCCGATCGCATGAGATCGAGTTCGCTTGATGTTATCGCGATTACATCAGTAACCGTTCAGCCCCGATATGGTTGAGGCAGGGTCAGGTGTCGTGATCGGGATATGCGTCATCTGAGTTTTCGCGATCAATACAAGGAGTTCAGGATGTCAGGCGTTAACTTTGCCGAGATCGAACAGCAATTCGTGCGTGACCGGATCAATCCGGACTTCACCTGGCGCGCGTACGATGACTATTCGCCGCTCAACCGGATGACCGCCAACCTTGGCGACGCCCGGGTCGCGCTTGTCACCACGGTCGGAGCTCACCTGGAAGATCAGGAGCCGTTCGATTTGAAGGATCCCGCCGGCGATCCGACGTTTCGCGAGATCCCGACAAACGTTTCTTCCGGCGATCTGGAACTGACCCACCGCGGGTACAACACACGACAATCAAAACAGGATCCAAATGTTGTCGTTCCGGTCGATCACCTGAAAGCCGCGAGAGAGTGCGGGCGGATCGGCGGTCTGGGTTCGAACATCTACTCGTTTATGGGATTTATCGCAGACACGGACCCGCTGATGGACGAATCGGCGCCTGAAGTCGCGCGCCGGCTGAAAGCGGACCGGACCGACCTTGTCCTGCTGGTCCCAACCTGACCGGTCTGTCAGCAGTCCGTGGGACTGATTCAACGCGTGTTCGACGAACATGGACTGACCACTATCTCGATCACGCAGGTTCCGGAGATCGCCGCGGTCGTGAAACCGTCCCGTTCGCTGTTTGTGCCGCATCCGTTCGGATTGACGTTCGGCGACCTGCATGATGTCCAGACGCAGCAGAACGTCGTCGAGGCGATGTTTGTCGCCGCCGAGGAGATGCAGTGGACGGGAATTCGCGGCAGCACGTTCAAGTGGACGAAGGACAATCGCCGCGAAAAACAGCTCCGCAAGGAACGGCACTAACCTTCTGAAATTCAGGCGGGTTCATTTCAAGGAGCTCTGCACAAACCCGCGGTCGGGATTCCCGACCGCGGGCGTGTTGAGGAGGAGAGAAATGGATTTTGGTGGTCAACCGACGTTTGTTTGAATAAAGATCAATCGTCTGGGACCCAGCTTGCAGCATCTCGACTGCCTCGTTGACGTCGATCCGTGTGGCTCGGGATCATTCCTCGCCAACGCCCCACCTGATGCAGATCCTGTGCCATCATATGTGGGACGATTGCGCGTTCAGGACATTCGGGATGTATCCGGCAAATCGAGAAGGGATCCCGCCTTATGGCGTCACGTGAGGAACTTCGGCAACGG
>SKTL01000517.1 GCA_007122555.1 Thermomicrobiaceae bacterium
CAGCTCCCTGGGATAGCGATGGCTGTACTCATCCAGCGCTTTGCCCAGGCCGGCGTCGATCTCGGAGTCAGACCAGTACGAGCTTGCTCCGGCGTCTTCCAGCTGCAGGCGAACCCGATTGCGGGCCTCGGTGAGCGTCGTCATTTGCACCTTCACTTTCGGATTGATCGAACCGTGCGCGATACCAGCCCGGCATCCCTGCAGGGCCGGGCCGCAACAGGAGTACACGCCTGGCAGGGGTGTCTTGCAGCGCTCAGAGTCGAGCGTCCTGCTCGTGCAGCACCTTCGCCCATTCGTGCTCGGGGTCATCGACGCCGAAGGCCGACATCGCGCTGCGTCGGCTCCGCATACCGTGCGAGACCAACGCCGTCTCTGCTCGGACCTGGGCTTCTCGATCTCGTGGCAGGATCGGACCCCAGATCGGCTCGCTGCGCCGGATTCCGCCCAGATCTTCGCCGCCAAAGCGCTCGAGCTGATCGAGCACCAGCGCATTGCGGCGCCGGTAGACTGAATCCCAGATCCGTCGTTTGCGCTGGACTTTCTGCACCAGCGGCTGAATCTCAACTTCCAGCGCCGTGCCGGAGAGCGCCCGGCCGGAATCGCCGAAGCTCGTTCGTGGCGTTTCGCTGAGGTCAAAGAGCGTCCGGAAGAGGAGTTGAACGTAGTCGAGATGCAGTTGCACCCCGCCGCCCTGCAGCATGTCCAGCAGATAGGCGCGTGAATCCTCCGGAAGCTCCCAGATTGCTCCTTCATCGGCCCGGATCCCGTCCGAGCCCGAGACATTCTCAAGAACTACGATCGGATTGCCGGAGACCTGAAGGATCCGCGATATCACCGTCATGCGTCGATTGATCTCCCGGCAGATATCCATCAGATCGACCAGATCGCTTTCGCCCCAGAGCTCGTGCGGCTTCCCGAGATTGGGAAAGAGCACATACGGAATCCGGCCATACGGATTCTCCTGATCCTGGATCACCTGTCCGTTGAGCTCGATCCGCAACCGTTCAGCTGTCCAGTCTTCAACAATCTGGACTCGCCCCGCGCCGGGCAACGGCAGATCGAACAGCTCTTCCGCTTCCGGCGGTTGCAACGCGTACCGCTGCACGATCCGACGCACCTGACGGACGTTTCCCGGCTGACTCCAGGCCCAGAGACCGGACGGGTCGACCGATGAAACCACCGGGCGACCCTGCTCACTGTCCCAGGTCACCTTGAAACAGCCATCGCCGAGCACGGCCGCATCGAGCAGTGTCTGAAAGTCCAGGGTGTGCAGATCCTGTTCGGCGCTGATCAGATCGAGCCAGTCCGCAGCCTGGCGCCGCTGCTCCGGCTGGCCGCCGGCATCGTCTGGGACCTGATGAATAACCGGTTCGGCGAAGACATAGCTACCGACCTTTCGAACCAGCGCCCGGGCGTAGTTCGCCGTGAGTCTGGTCTCTCCGACCCTCGGCCGGCGATCCCACTGGAGACCGTCGTAGAAATCGAGATAGGTCCGATATCGATTGAGCCGGTCGACATCCTGACCATCGAGCCAGTCAGTCAACGCACCCGGAACGAATCCGCTTGAGGTCGGAAGCAGCGCCATCGCCTAGTTCCCTTCAATGCCCTCCAGCCGCGCCACGCCGAGCTCCGAGAGCACGACCATCGCGGCATACCACTTGATGCGCCACCGGGTCGCATCCGACGACTCCAGCGCGCCGATTCTCTCCACCTGGATTCCCTGGTTCTCGATTCCCATCACGCCATCGCTGCCGAGTTTCACGGCATAGACGCTGGAAAGATCGGAGCCCGAGCCGAGCTCTTCGTCGATCGCCATAAAATCGTCAACCAGCAGAGGAATGCCGTCGTAGAAGAGCGCCCGGCGTCCGAAGGCGTCAACGTCCGTCTCCAGCAGGTTGCCGGACGCCCGTCGCAGTGAGGAGAGCTTGCGCCGGGTGCGTTTGTGCATCAGAAGCGCATCCGGCCGTCCCGGGCGGACAAGGTCGATCAGTTCATCCATCAGATCCAGCGTCAGCTCTCCGCCATCGCTGCCGGCTTCGATCGTCTGCTCGGACGGAACGAGCTCGCGCAGGCCATCGAACGATTTGGGATCAGTTCCGCTGTCGCCGTTGAAGAAGCTCTCGCTCCACTTGTGGGCGACGGCCTTGGCCCGGCTCTCCAGGACGACCGCTTCCAGATCGTTCGGATCCGAGTACGTCTGCTGCAGAAAGCTGTCGACGTCCGCATCGCCGCCGATGATCTTGAGCTCCTGAGTCTGGGTGCTCCAGGTCGGCATCTGGGCGCCCCAGATGTCGCCCGGGTCGAAGAACGATGCTTCCGGCATCGTCGCTTCCCGGTTGTACGTCAGCGCGCTGCCGACCACCTGCATGAAGGGGAGGACGGCCAGGACGCTACTTTCCTTGACTACCGTCTCGATCACGCCGCGAAGCATCATATCCTGGGTCAGTTTGGCCGCTTCGGCTTTTGTCACGGTCATTGATGCGTCCTTTCTCACGAACAATGTCGGCAGCTGTAGTCCTGTGATTCAGCGGATCGATAACAGGCGCGCGTGTCGCTTCCCAACCGATTTAATCGACTCAGTTACTATCCGCGTCGCAATCCCTCGCTGATCTTGCCGAGCGGCGAGAGCGATTCGATGTCCGCCAGCGTGGCGCTGCGATGTCCCGGCTGAGCGGCAACCTTTGGGGCGCTTCGCGTCGACGCGGCCGCCGATGCAATACGTTGATACGCGTCCCGAGCCGGCTCCACGGACGCCATCAGTTCGTCAAACGTGGCGCCCTGCACCATTTCCGGCACCACATCCGGGTGGGCCGCGAGCACCAGGTCCCGCACCCGTGTCAGATCGATTTCGGCTGACTGGGTATCGGGAGCGGGTTCCGCAGATTCGTCAGCAGATTCCGGTTCGGTCACGTGCGGCGCCTGATCGTCAGTCATGACTGGTCCTCTCACGAAACGAAAGCGCCGGGGACCGCCCCGGCGTCACTCGAACTGCGCTTGCTTTCCGGCTCAAATGCCGACCCCGATCAGCCGCATCAGCACTTCGAGCAGAATTGCGGCTATGATCAGCGTGATGAGCTGGTTGATCCGGTGCTTGATGTCCCGCACTTCCCCGCGAAGCGACCGCACCATCTGACGGGTGACCGCCTCGTAGGTTGAGCGCGGCGCTGGCTCTCCAGATCGGGAGATCCCGGAACGCGACCCGGAGACGGCATCCCTCAGCCGGGAACCGTCTCGCATCCGGCGACGGGAGGGCGAGTCGCGCGTCATAACTCCTCCTCTCCCAGTCCGAGCTCCAGCAGCACCTGCGTCAGGGCCTCGGTCAACCCTTCCGCTTGATCTCCCTGCACCTGTCGCTGCGCCCGGGTCGCCCGCACCAGCGCATCGACGATTCGCGGGATCGATGTCGCCAGCCGGCGTGGATCCTCTTCCGACTCCAGCACGCGGGCGAGCACCAGGCGCAGCGCTCCGATCTCGTCGTCCAGCGGGGGCGCCCGCTCCTGGTCCGGTACGCCAGCCCGGAGAAGAATGCTGGCGATGCGGCGGCTGACCAGTTCGTCGGTTGATCCATTCTGGCGATCAACCGCCCGGTCGAGGACCGTCTGGTGTGAGCGACAGAATTCACCGCCGCGCATGGCCCAGGCCCGGCATCCCGACCGCTGGCATGCACGGCTCCGACTCATGGCTCCTGCTTTCATCTCTCAACATTGAGGCGGGAATCGCCCCTGTACCCATACGGACACATCGAGGGAGGGAAATGACACCATCAATTTACGAACATATGTTCTATTCGGAGGAAAAACGGACCGCCCGGGCGCAGGCGGATTGCTGCACGTTTCTGGGACTGAAAGGTGATGCAGCATCGGCTGCTTCAATGCACAATTGATGATATGGCTTCGGCGCATGGCACGCTGACATGTACGCGCTCATTCTTTCTCGTTCAGGGACATCGCTTATGCCCTCAGATGATCAGTTCGCATCGCACTCCCGGCGATTGTCCGCAAAACGGCCGATAACGCTGCCAGATGCGCAACCAGATCCGATTTTTGATCGATTCACGCGCCTTGCCGCCCGGGTAACAGGCGCGCAGATCAGCGTGCTCTCATTTGTGAGCGAGGACTCTGAGCGGATCCAGTTCAACAGTGTGCACGGAACCTCCGAGCTGCTTGAGCCGCTATTGACGATCCCGCGGGGCGAGTGCCTCTGCGAACAGGTGATTTCCCGCCAGCAACCAGTCTTGGTTGACGATGTCACAACAACTGAACAGATCCGCGATTGCTGGCTCGTTCACCGAACCGGACTCCGCGCCTGGTTCGGCGTGCCGATTTCAGTCGCCGGGAACATCACCGTTGGTTCACTGAGCGTGGCTGAAATGTCGCCCAGATCGTGGACCGACGACGACGTTGTCGCGCTGCAGGATCTGGCGACACTGATCGTCGAGGAGATTGACCGTCGCCAGCCAGGAATTCCGACTACTCCGGAAGACGCGCTTGTCGAGCAGCGCCGCCGGCAAACAGGGCTCCTGCTCGAATCGATCGGTGAAGGCATCTACGCAGTCGGGATCGATGGCGTCTGCCGCTTCATCAACCGCGCTGGCGCGAACATACTCGGCTACGAGCCGCATGAAATGATCGGCGAGCGGTTGCATGAGCTGGTGCATCACAGCTACCCCAACGGCAGCCCGATGCCCAGGGAGGAATGCTCCTTAGCCCAGGTCACGAAATCCGGCCGCGCAATGGCGGTCTCCCAGCATGTTTACTGGCGGAAAGACGGTAACCCGGTACTCGTTGAGCTCACGACGTCACCCGTTACCGACCAGGGTGAAGTGACGGGAACGGTAGTCCGGTTCAACGATCTCTCCGAACGGCAACTGCAGCAAGAGCAGCTTCGGGCCAGTGAAGTCCGCAAGAGCGCGATGTTTGAGTCGGCGCTCGACTCCATTATCACTATCGATCATCAGGGTCGCGTCGTTGAGTTCAACGCCGCAGCCGAGCGTACCTTCGGCTATACCCGCGAATACGCTGCTGGCCGGCTCATGGCCGACCTGATTATGCCTGAGGAGCACCGGATAACCTGTCTGAGCGCGTTCGCGGAGCACCTGCGAACGGGCGAGTCTTCGGTCCTTGGCAGCCGGATCGAACGTCCAGCGGTTCGCGCCGATGGAACCCGCATTGAGGTTGAGATGGCGATCACCCGCATCGATCTGCCTGATCAGCCGTATCCAATCTTCACGGCATACATCCGTGACATCACGGACCGCAAACAGGCCGAGCAGCAGATTCTCCTGTACAAACATATTGTCGATAGCGTCGGCGAGTCGGTGGTCGCGTCGGATATGGATCGTCGGATCATGTATGCCAACCGCCAGGCTGAACAGGTCCTGGGCTGGTCCATCGAGGACGTGCGCGGGAAGGATATTCGCGACGTCATTCCAGCGCCTGAGTTCCGCGATCGATCCGACCGGATCGGCGCCGAGGTGCGGGCGACTGGCAAGCCGTTGACGGAAGAGTTTCGGCTTCGTCGTGCGGACGGAGACGTCTTCCCGGCGCTGGTGACACTAGCTCCGATCTCGGGAGAGGACGGCGAACTGGTCGGCACGATCGGCATCTACCGCGATATTACCGAGATCAAGCAAGCCGAGAACGAGCTCCGGTTCCACAAGCATGCGATTGACGCAGTTGGTCAGGCGCTGATCGCCAATGGACTCGATCGCCGCATCACCTACTGGAATGACGCTGCCGAGGAGATGCTCGGCTGGAAGGCCGAAGAGGTTCTCGGGAAGAACTTCTTCGACATCGCACCGGCGGAGACGCTGGTTGATCAGGTTTACGAGATCGGGTTGCGTGCCCGTCAGGGGAAAGCCTGGCGCGGCGAGTTCCTCTTCAAGCACAAAGATGGTCATTACATACCGACATTGAGCAGCGTTCGTCCGGTAACTGACGCTGAGGGCGAGATTATCGGAATCATCGGCGCGCACTCGGATCTGACCGAGATCAAGGAATCGGAGCGCGAGCTCA
>SKTL01000024.1 GCA_007122555.1 Thermomicrobiaceae bacterium
CTGGACGCGAGTGAAAAGACCGACACGGGAAAGAACGTTACCGTCGCTTTCGAGCTGCTCGGATCTGATTAAATGTGCGCAGCTCAATAGCTTACCCTGTAGATCGCCCTTCCCTGCTACCATAGTTGCGACTACGTGATTCGCCACCCAGAGAGGGGAGACTCAGTGACGCCATTCGAACAACAAATGACCGACTATATCGCCTCCCGCGAGCAGGACTGGATTGACTTGTTGAAGGAGCTGGTGAACTGCGATTCCGGCACCTACAACCAGGACGAGGCCAACCGGGCCAGCGGAATTCTGGCGAAGGCGATCGGCGAACTCGGTTTCGAGGTCGAGCAGGTTCCGCAGGAGAAATTCGGCGCGCACGTCGTTGCCCGGAAAAAGGGAACCGGCGACAAGTCGCTACTCTTCGTGGGACATTTCGACACCGTCTTTCCGGCGGGGACCGTCGCCGAGCGCCCATTCACGATCGACGGCGATATCGCCACCGGACCCGGCGTCTATGACATGAAGGGCGGTCTGGTCGTTCTCCTGGCGGCGTTGAGCGCCCTGAAAGAAGCAAACGCGAAGGTCTGGAATGAGGTCAACCTCACTGTAATCTTCAACAGCGACGAGGAAATCCTCTCCCCGACCTCCAGTCCGATCATCGAAGCCGAGGCGAAGAAAGTCGACACGTCCTGCATTCTGGAGCCGGCCCGCCCGGGCGGCGAATACACGTTCCAGCGCAAGGGCGCCGGCCTCTACACGATGACCGTCCACGGTCGAGCCGCACACTCCGGCGGGGCGCCCGAGAAGGGACGCAGCGCGGTCGAAGAGCTCGCCCAGAAGATCATCCGGTTGCATGAGCTGATCAACTTCGACACCGGCACGACGGTGAACGTCGGGGTGATTCGCGGCGGTTTGCGGCCGAACGTCGTCGCCGAAAAGGCCGAATGCGAGTTCGATCTACGCGTCTACACCCACGCCGAGCGGGAAAAAGCGGAGAAGCGCTTCCAGGAGATCGTCGAGATGCAGTTCGTCCCGGACACGACCACCGAGCTCTCCGGCGGCATGATGTTTCCGCCGGTTGAGTACAACGAACGCAATGAAAAGGTGTTCGGAGTTGTGAAAGACGCTGGCGCGAAGCTGGGGCTTGACCTGCCGTCGGTCGTCACTGGTGGCGGATCGGACGGCAACGTGACTGGCCAGCACACGCTCTTGATGGACGGGATGGGTGTCGAAGGAGACGGGGCGCATTCCGACCGGGAGTTCATCTACCTGTCTTCGGTCGTCCGACGGGCGAGCGTTCTGGCTCTGTTTCTCAATGATTGGCCCGAGCGGATCGACAACCTGTAGCGGGCATTATTCCGGGCTCGGTCCGAACATATCATTTTCGTGTGGTCGCATCGGAGCGGCCACATGGTCCAGCCAGGGTCATGATGGCGATCGCTAGTCTGCGCTTGCCTGAGGGATGTCCTGACATCGTCCGCATGTGCCGAAGATCTCCAGCCAATGCCCCTCGATACGGAAGTTCGTTTCCGACGCAAGGTTCTCGATGAGTTCGTCGACATTGCAGCCCTGGAATTCCACCACGTTACCGCAACCGGAGCAGACCATGTGGTGGCGATGCCCGGGGCCGCGGAGGACGTAGCCGTGGGCGCCGTCCGGCTGGTGAACGCGATCGAGGATCTCCAGTTCGACCAGGACATCGATTGTCCGGAAGACCGTCGCCCGGCCGATGCCGGAGCCGCGCCCGCGCAGATCATCGTAGAGCTGTTCGCCGGTGAAGAGGCCGTCCCGGGCGTGGATCTCTTTAACGACTTCAATGCGGGGGTCGGTAACCCTGAGGCCGGTCTGCTTGAGCTGTTTCAGCGTGTCACTGACGCTGCGCATAGCACCTCTCGATCGTTCCATGCCCCGATTATACCGAACGGCGCTTTCGATCGATGCGCTCGAAGCGGGCCGGGAGACCTGTGTATGGTCTCCCGGCCCGGCAGGGTGAATCGAGCTGCGGCGAGCGCTATTGCAGCCAGACCGCGGGTTCGTAGAGAGCGCTGCGAAGCGCCGCCCAGAGCACCTGGTACTGTTCCCAGAGGTTGGTTCCCTCGATGCGGATGTTGAGCGGGCCGGTCTGGTCGACCCCGGCAGTGCGTCCGGCGCGATCCGCCTGCTGCATCGTGTTGAAATCAACCTCGATGGTCTGCGGTCGCTCCGGCGTGTAGAGCTTCACATCACCGCGGACGCCGACGGCCGCTTTCGCCGCCTGGGTGATCTCCGGAAGCGTCGCCGCCGGCGGCCGGCAAATCGCCGCGTTCCGCCCGCACGATTCCTTCACGGTCACAGTTTTGATCTCGTTGCCGAGAAAATCGGTGGCTTCGCCGATCGTCGTCGCGTCACCGGTAACCATCACGGTTGGAATCCCGAGCGACGCCAGGACCGCCGCGTTCAGTCCGGTCTCGCCGTGGGGCCGTCCGTTGATGCGCAGCTCGGAGACAACGGCCCCGGCAATCGTGTGCGGGTGAATCGCCTTCCGGGTGCGGGCCATAGCGTGATAGCCAACAAGCACGGCGCAGTCGAACGTCCGGCTGTCGGCGCCTTCAAGTTGACAGTGTGGCTTGGCGTCGCCGGAACCGGTCAGCAGGTGAGCGCCACTATGCATATCCTCGAAGATCATGTTCCGCATCGGGCCGTGCGAATCGTTGACCAGAATATAGTCGGCGCCTGCCTGTACCAGCCCCTCGACGGCCGCATTGGCGTCATTGGTCATCAGCTTGCGGCCGCGGTTGTACTCCGGTTGGTCGATCATCATCATGTCACCGTGGGTAATCCCGGTGATCCCTTCCATGTCGACTGACACGTATACGTTCATATGCACGCTCCTCACGGGTTACAAAAACACTCGACGGATTCGCTGCGTTGCCTGACAGGGTACCGGATAGCGAACGATCCCGGAACCCGCACGCCGTCGTCAGCCCTGTACTGATGATCATTGCCATACATGCGCGAATCGGGCACCATTGGAAGTCCGGATAGGGCGGGAGCGCGCTATCCGCAAGATCGGGAGTTCACTTCGTGACTGCCTCCGCGCAATCAGGACCGAGCGCACAGCCCAGAGCTACCGGCCCATCCGAGTTACTGATCATAGCGCTGGTCAGCGCCTGCACGTTCACGTCGGTCCTGAGCACAACCATGTTCAACGTTGTCCTGCCCGAGATCGGGCGGGATTTCGCCGTCACTCCGGCAACGCTTGGCTGGCTGTTCACTGCCTACTCTCTGGTCTTCGCCGTCGCCACCACATTCTACGGCCGGCTGGGCGATCTCTACGGCATCCGGCGTTTCCTGACCATCGGTATCGGTATCTTTTCGCTGGGCTCGGCGCTCGCAGCGTTGGCGCTCAGTTTCGAGTTGCTGCTGGCGGCGCGTATCTTCCAGGCGACCGGCGCCGCGGCGATTCCAGCGCTGGGCACCGCAACCATCTTCCGGATGGTTCCCGCTCAGCGGCGTGGCATGGCGATGGGCTACATGAGCGCCGTCATCGGAACCGGAGCCGGACTTGGTCCGGTCATTGGCGGCTTGCTGGCGGAGTTCCTCTCCTGGCGAGCGCTGTTCCTGGTTCCCGGCGCCCTGTTTTTGATGATCCCGGTGTTGCTGAAGCTGCTGCCTACGATGGAAGGCAAGGCAACCGGAAAGCTCGACGTCTACGGCGGTGCGCTGGTTGCGTTGAGTCTCGGGGGCCTGCTCATTGCCGTCACGAATCTGGAACGGGCCGGGCCGGGTTCCCCGATTGTATTCGGGCCGTTCATTGTCTTCGTGCTTGTCATGCTGGTGCTCGTTCAGCGGATTCGGAGCCGGGAGGATTCCTTCATTCCCCGGTCGCTGCTGGCCAACCGGAACTTCGTTCTGCTTGGCGTGACGGCGGTTGGCATGACGGCGACGGCGATGGGTTCCATGGTGACGCTGCCGCTCCTGCTGGATGAGGTCCAGGGCGTTCGAGTGGGACAGATCGGGCTGGTGATGCTGCCATCGGCGATCGCGTCAGCGGTTCTGGGTCCGGTTGGCGGGCGGCTGGCTGATCGCTTCGGATCGGTCGTCCCGCTCCGAATGGGTCTGGCTTCGCTGGTTGCCGGCGCGTTCATCATGTCCTCCTTCGGAACCAGTGGATCGGCCGTAATGGTCGCGATTATCGCCATCTTCTTTGGAACCGGGATGGGGCTGGCCGGCGCCCCGCTGCTGAATAGCGTGTCGCTGATTCTGCCGCAATCCCAGAGCGGCATGGGCATCGGCCTGATTCACATGGTCTTCCTCATGGGAGGCTCGTTCGGCGTTGCCGTCAAGACGGCGATCATCGATGCCCGGCTCGGCGAGACCGATGGCTTCAATCCGCTCCACTCCGGCGCCGGCGCCGGGTTTTCCGACGCGTTCATGGTCGTCCTGATGGCGTCCGGAGTCGCCCTCTTCATCGCCAGCCGGTTGCTGCATGTCCCGAAGCCGGGCGATCTGGTTGAGGAACAGCCCCCGGCGCCGAAGCAGCCTTCTGGCTCTCCGGCATCTCCCCGCACCTGACCTGTTGCGGGATCCTTAAGACCACGGTAGGGTGAGCCATTGTTATCGGGAATTGACCGGGGGAGACGTCAACCATGGGTCAGCAGCACGACATTTGCTTTTCGACCGCCACCGACCTCGCCGCGCGTATCCGCAACCGTGAACTCTCGGCGCGCGAGGTAATGGAAGCCCATCTGGCGCAGATTGATGAGATCAATCCGAAGGTGAACGCGATCGTTTCGCAATTGCCGTCGGAAGCCTCACTGTCAGCAGCTGATGCGGCCGATGCGGCGCTTGCGCGGGCGGAACAGATCGGTCCGCTGCACGGCCTGCCGATCGCCCACAAGGATCTTTCGCCAACGGAGGGTGTTCGCACAACGTCCGGTTCGCCCATATACGCTGACAGGATCCCGGACCATACCGCCTTTCACCTGGAACGAATACACAGGGCCGGGGCGATCATGATCGGCAAGACGAACGTGCCAGAGTTCGGCGCCGGGTCGCACACCTACAATCCGGTCTTCGGCGCGACGCTCAATCCGTATGACACCAGCAAGAGTTGTGGCGGCAGCAGCGGCGGCGCTGGAGTCGCGCTCGCCTGCGGATTGCTTCCGATTGCTGATGGTAGCGATACTGGTGGATCACTTCGTAATCCGGGCAACTTCAATAACGTCGTCGGATTACGACCATCTCCCGGGCGTGTGCCTAACGTGCCCAACAGCAATGGCTACAACTGGGTCTCGGTGAAAGGGCCGCTGGCCCGGACGGTCGCCGATGCAGCCCTGCTCTTCAGTTCGATGGTCGGACGGGATGACCGCGATCCGCTGTTGATCGATGAACCGGGAGACCGCTTCCGCCAGCCGCTCGATCGTGATTTTACCGGCGTGAAGATCGCCTGGAGTCCGGATCTGGGCGGGCTGCCGGTGGATCCCCGCGTCTCCGATGTGCTTTCAAGGGCGATTCCGGTCCTTCAGGGAGATCTCAAGGCGGATGTCGAAGAAGCGACGCCGGATTTCACCGACGTTGACTATGTCTTTCAGGTGCTCCGCGCCTACCGCATGGCGGCGAACTTCGAGCCGATCTTTGACGAGAACCGTCACCGGATCAAACAATCCATTATCTGGAACGTCGAGCAGGGACGCTCGTTCAGCGCGGTCGACGTCGGACGGGCGGAACAGAAGCAGGCGGCGTTCTACCAGCGCATGCTGGAGTTCCTGAACACGTATGAGTTCCTGCTCTGCCCGGTGAATCAGGTGCCGCCGTTTGATGTGAACATCGATTACCCGACAGAGATCAACGGCGTGCAGATGGAAAACTACATCGCCTGGATGAAATCGGCCTATTACATCACTACGACAGGTCTGCCGAGTATCTCGGTGCCGGCTGGATTCACCAGTGATGGTTTGCCAGTCGGGTTGCAGATTGTGGGCCGGCCGCGGGACGATTTCGGCGTCTTGCAACTGGCGCACGCCTTCGAGC
>SKTL01000478.1 GCA_007122555.1 Thermomicrobiaceae bacterium
CGGCTCTTCGATCTCCATCGCCGGAAGGGCTTCTCGGTGCTCTGGATCGGTTAGTGTTGCGCCGATGCGGGCGTCGGCGGAGCCCGCCAATGCAATGATGTCTCCGGCTTCGGCGGTTTCCAGTGCGACCCGGCCGAGCCCGACGTGTTTCGCAACATACGAGACCTTCTCACGCGTTTCCGTGCCGTCCGGCGCGATGTGAATAACCGTATCTCCGGCTGAAACACGTCCCCGGCGAACCCGGCCGATGACGATACGGCCACGATGCGCGTCGTAGTCTATCGATGCGATCAGCATCTGAAATGGGCCATCGACATCACCCGATGGCGGGGGAACGTGATCGACAATCGTATCCAGGAGCGGCAGCAGGTTATCCTGCAACGCATCCGGCGAATACCCGGACTTGCCATCCTTGGCTATTGCATACAGCACCGGGAAGTCCAGCTGATCGGTATCGGTGGCGAGTTCCAGAAACAGATCCTGGACCATCGAGACAACTTCTTCAGGGCGCGACGCCGGACGATCGATCTTGTTGACAACCACGACCGGCCGGAGTCCAAGCGCCAGCGCCTGCGCGAGCACGCTACGGGTCTGCGGCATCGGCCCTTCGACCGAATCGACCACCAGCAGACAGCCGTCGGCCATGTTCAGCACGCGCTCGACTTCCCCACCAAAATCGACGTGGCCCGGCGTATCAACGATATTTATGTCAATATCCCCGTACCGGATCGAGGCGTTCTTCGACAGGATCGTGATCCCGCGCTCGCGTTCAAGATCGTTGGCGTCCAGAATCAGCTCACCGGCGGAATCCGGGTCCCGGAAAACATTCGACTGCTTGAGCATTCCGTCGACGAGCGACGTCTTGCCGTGATCAACGTGAGCGATAATTGCGATGTTGCGTAATGATTTCTGCACGATCCGGAACTCCTCGAGAACTGACGGGGCATCTGCCTCCGCGCTGAGACCAACGTTCAATGATACCAGCCATTCGGCGCTGGCGTATCAGGATGAACCCGTTCACCCGAAGAAGAGGGCGTCCCGGTATACTCGCCTTTTCGGCGCCACGAGGGTCGTGCGAGCCGTATGAATCAGGTCGGAGCGAACCGAACGTTGTTGTTACGAGCGACACCGTCGGGCTCGGAACTTTTCGACGGGATCTGATTCCGCACTATCAGCAGTGGAACAACGACCTCGCCGCCAGTCGCACAATCGGGCTTGCCTGGCCGGCCACACTTGAACAGGAAGCCGACCGGTACGATACGTGCGTTCACGAGTCCCGTACTGGCGGGATTCCTGTACGATGGGACGACCGGACGATCTTCTTGACAACATGAACCGGATGCAATTCGATACCCGTAACACTGGAGATCTGCGCCATGACGGACACAATTGCGACAATCGGAATCGCCGGGCTCGGACGAATGGGCCATCCCATGGCCGGCCGGCTGGTCAGGGCTGGCTACGACGTCCTCGGGTTTGACGCCGCTGGGACCGCGGAGCGGCTCCCGGAAGGCGTCGTCGCGGCTGAATCGATACCAGACCTGGCTAGTCGGGCCGATGTTATCCTGCTCAGTGTGCCGTCAGGGGACAACTCTCTCGACGTATGTCGCGAGATCGTTGGAGCAAGCGGGCGGCGAACCGGCGCAGTGGTTGATCTCTCCACGATTGGAATCGCCGCCGCCCGTGAATGCGCTGAGTTGCTTGTGGATCACGGGATCTCCTATGTCGATGCGCCTGTAAGCGGCGGCGTTGCGGGCGCGATTCACGGTACGCTGACGATGATGGTCGGCGCCCCAGAGTCGATGTTCGATCAGTTACAACCGGTGCTCGGAACACTGTCAAGCAAGTGTTTCCGGGTTGGCGACGACGCCGGTCATGGTCAGGCAATGAAACTGCTCAACAATTACGCGTCGGCAGCCGCATTGGCGGCAACCTGCGAGGCCGCCGTCTTCGGCGAACGAATGGGACTGGACCTGGAAACCATTGTTGAGGTCGTTGGAGCCTCCACCGGGCGCAGCGCCGCGATCGAGGACAAGTTTCCGAGAAGCATCGTTCCGCGGACCTATGACTTCGGTTTCGCCGCCGCGCTGATGACCAAAGATGTGAGGCTTTACCTGGAAAACGCATCCGCGGCAGGCGTTTCTCACGAGCTGGCCAGTGCGACAACAGACGTCTGGCAGCGATTTCTCGATTCACATCCGGACGCCGACTTCACCTACATCCACAAGTATTTCGAAGACGGTGGGAAATAGTTGCGCGCCAGGAGCCCCGACTTCCTGGCATGCAAACTCGTTCCCGAGCCACGTCGAACAAGCGAAACCAACGTAAAAGGAGCAACTCTTGAGCTTCGATCTTTCCGTTCTTGACCTATCGCCGATCGCACAGGGATCATCGGGTCCCCGCGCCTTGCAGAATACGCTCGATCTGGCGAAATTCGTCGACAACCTCGGTTTCCGCCGATACTGGCTGGCCGAGCACCACAACCTGCCGACCATCGCCAGCAGCACGCCGGAAGTCATGATCGCGATGGTCGCCTCGGTAACAGAGAACATGCGGGTCGGCGCCGGCGGGATCATGTTGCCGAACCACGCCCCGTTGAAAGTTGCCGAGACGTTCAAGGTGCTCCGGGCGCTCTTTCCGGATCGGATCGACCTCGGAATCGGCCGGGCGCCGGGCACCGATCCAACGACGGCCGCGGCATTGCGTCGTTCGCATAACGCGATGCACGCCGAGGACTTCCCGCAGCAATTCGCGGAGCTCCTCGCCTTCGGCGGTCGCGGGTTCGATGACGATCATCCATTCGCAAGCGTCAAGGCGATTCCGCAGGAAGTCGATTTGCCGCCGGTCTGGTTGCTCGGTTCCAGCGGCTACTCGGCTCAGGCATCCGGAGAGATGGGCTTCGGCTATTCCTTCGCATCTCATTTCAGCCCATCGGACCCGGCTCCACCAATGCTTGCCTACCGGGAGCACTTCCGCGCCTCCGATGACTTTCCGGAACCGCACGCGATGGCCGCGGCCGCAGTCATCTGCGGTGAAGACGATGAACACGCGGAGTACCTGGCGTCATCCGCCAAGCTCTCCTGGGTCCGGCTCCGGATGGGACAACCGACCCCGATCCCGCCTCCGGAGGAAGCGATCAATTATCAGTACAACGCGATGGAGCAGCGCGTCGCCGATGCGTTCCTCCAGATCCAGACGGTCGGCGGGCCGGAGACGGTGCGCCAGAAGCTGGAAGCGCTCGCCGAACGCACGAGAGCCGATGAAATCATGGTCACCAGCAACATCTTCGATCACGAGGAGCGGAAGCGGTCGTTCTCCCGAATCGCCGAGACCTTCGGGATTACGCAAGCGACTGCGGGCAGTTCGTCCACCGCTTGAACGGAAGGTTCCGACCAATGAAGATTGCCGGCGCCCGCACCAGGCTCTACGAGTTCGAGATGGACCGGCCGCTCGGTGACGCCAACCTGCCGGAAGGCGCCCGGATGGCGACAGGCATGCTCCTGTTCATCGACTCGGACGACGGGGTCTCAGGGATTGCGATCGGCGGCGGGGCGCCTGGAACGATTCAGCGACTCGTAAAGGATCTGCTCGTCGGCGAAGACCCTCGCGGCGTCAAAGGGCTCTGGCAGAAGATGAACAACGCCGCGTTCAAAGGCGGCAATCGGGGCGAGATCGGCTCGGCGATCTCGACGATCGATACCGCTCTCTGGGATCTCAAAGCCCGGATCAACGGCGAACCGCTCTGGAAGACGCTCGGAGCGTCCAGTCCGCAGGTTCGCGCCTATGCCAGCGGAATCGACATGGCGTTGACGGACGAAGAAATCACAACGTTCTACACGCGCATGGCGAAGCAGGGAATACAGGGAGGAAAACTCAAGATCGGGGTCGACCTGGAGTCGGATGAACGCCGCCTGGGATTGATGCGCGACGCGCTGGCGAAATCCGGCAAACGGCCCGAGCTGATGATCGACTCAAACGAGTACTGGTCGCCGAAACAGGCGATCCGGCATATCAGCCATCTGGAACGATCATTCGACATTACCTGGGCCGAGGAACCGGCCCGTCGCTGGGACTATCGTGGGTTGCGTCAGGTCTCACGTGGTATTCGAGCAGCCGTCGCAACGGGGGAAAATCTGGATCTTCTGCCGGAGTTCACTCCCCTCCTCGTCCATGAAGCCGCCGACATCATCAATCTGGGACAGGGATCCGGCGGCATCACCGGAATGTTGCAGATCGCCGATCTGGCGTACGGATTCGACCGGCCGGTCACGCTGATGAACTGCCCGGGCAACTTTATGGCGCCGGTCGCGGCCTGCCTGCCAAACCACATCGGGATGGAAGTCGTCGACGCCGGCCGAGCTGTCTGCTTCACGGTCGATAACCGCATCGAGAACGGCTGGATCATCCTGGGGGACAGTCCGGGCAATGGCATAGCTGTCGATGAGCAGAAACTGGCTGCCTTGGAAGTTGAGCAATTCTCGCCCGGCGTGAAGGCCGGATCGTGGGGTCGGCGCGCCGGAGCCGGAATGTACGAAACACCGACGCGTTAGGATGCTCTCCTACGCATCATCAACCGGCGTGATCTCAATCTGGTAGATCACCGGCCAGAGCTTTCCGGTGACGAGCAGACGTTCATTCTCAGCATCCCAGGCGATGCCGTTCAGAACATCGACACGATAATCGCCGCGGTCCTCATCCTGCAGCAGCCCTGTCATGTCGATCCGCCGGGTCACCCATCCAGTGTACGGATCTATCACCACGATCAGATCATCCAGCCAGATGTTCGCCCAGATCTCGCCGTCGATATACTCCAGTTCATTCAGCATATCCACTGGGCCTTGGTCGTCGTAGACATCCACCCGGTCCAGCTCGACGAAACTCTCGAACTCCCGGAAGGAAAGCGTGTTCGAGCCGTCAGACATGATTAGCCGATCGCCGTCATTGGCGAGCCCCCAGCCTTCTCCGTCGTAGAAAAACTGAACGAGCGGTTCGAAGGTCTCCTGATCGTAGATAAAGCCCGTTCCGGCCTGCCAGGTTAGCTGATAGATCTGGCCATCGTGCACCGTCAATCCTTCGCCGAACAGGTTATCGTCAAGATCGCGAACCTGCAGCACCTCACCCGTTTCCAGTTCGACACGACGGATCGTCGATTCACCATGCAATCCGGTGCTCTCGTAGAGGTATCCGTCACGATACTCCAGCCCCTGGGTAAACGCGCGACGATCGTGAGGAAAACGGTCGACGATCTGGTAAGTGTAGTCAGCCGTTTCCGGAGATGGTGTTGGCGTGGTGGGCCGGGGGTGAGGGCGAGGTGGCGAACCTGGCCGTCCTCCCGCGGCACCGGGGGCGAGGCGTGGCCACACTCCTCCTCGACCACGTGCTCGAACGGGCCCGGCAGGAGAAGCTGGGGGCTCTCTTTCTCGAGGTTCGCACCTCGAACGCTCGAGCGCTGGAACTCTACCGGAGACGGGGGTTCGAGCAGGTCGGGGTGCGGCCGTCGTACTACCGGAACCCTACGGAGGATGCCCGTATCCTGCGGCTCGACCTGACGCTTCCCCAGGCGCCGGGGGAGGGGGCTGCCCGCCCAGCCGATTCGAGCCTGCGGGCCACCGGTGAGACTCAACTCTGATGGGATCGACATGAATCGAACAGACTTCCATCGCGGACGACGGCTTCGACGAACCCCCTCGATCCGGTCGCTCGTGCGGGAGACACGGCTCGCTCCGGGTCAACTCCTGCTTCCCCTCTTCGTGACCGAGGGAAAGGGGGTGCGGGAAGCGGTGGAGTCGATGCCTGGCGTCGAACGCACGTCGACCGACGGGCTGGTCTCGGATGCGCTCGAAGCGCGGGAACTCGGCGTCGGCGGGGTGCTCCTGTTCGGAGTGCCCTCGCCCTCGAGCAAGGATGAACGCGGAACGGGGGCATGGGCCGATAAAGGGATCGTCCAGCGCGCCGTTGCTGAGATCAAGGACCGGGCGCCCGACTTCCTCGTCGC
>SKTL01000534.1 GCA_007122555.1 Thermomicrobiaceae bacterium
CCGGGAACCGGAGTGATCTCCGGGCTCGCCGGCTTCGGCGACGGGCTCATCACCACGTTGTTCCCCTCGATCCGGCTGTCGTCCAGATCTGCCTCGGAAACCGGGTCGTCGTACTGCTTGAAGGGCTGCCTGGTGATCTCGTAGGCGCCGTATTTTCGCATGTACTCCAATGGCGTCAGCCCCTCAGCGGCGGCGTCCTCCGGCAGGCCAGGAATCGAGTTCTCGAACATCCACTGGTAGTACTCGTCTACCGTAACCTTCTCGCCCGGCCGATAGGGTGACTCGTAAAGCTCCTTGATGCCGAGCGAGCCGTCCGGGTCGATCCGCCAGGAGAGCTCGATCCAGAACTCGTTCTCTTCCCAGACCTCGCCCGGATTCGCTTGATGGGTGTATTCGACCTTCTCGCCCATTCGCTCCATCGCTACCCGCACGACCGGCTGACGGAAGCCGATCCACTTCGCGGCATGCGTCTCGTAGGAATGCGTGTCGTGCCGTTCGGCGCCGAGGCCCATCGGCAGGACGTAGTCGGCAAACCAGGCGGTCTCGCTCCAGGTCGGCGACAGCGCGGCATGCAGTTCGATCTTGGATTCATCTTTGAGGACATCCATCCAGGCGAACCCGTCCGGATTCGTCCAGACCGGGTTGTAAACCCGCGTGAAGTACGCCGCGACCTTGCCGCGCTGTTCCTTGAGGAAGTACGGCAAGAGAAAAGACATCTCATGGTGCGTCAGCGGATACTCCAGCGGCCAGGTGAGTTCGTTCCAGACGTTCTGCTTGGCCGGCTCCTTGAACGGTTTGGGAACGAACTTGTCCCAGACGTTCGGCGCGGTGCCGCCCTCGGTGCCGACCGATCCGGTCAGCACGTTGAGGAAAAAGAGCGCTCGTGGAACCGTCCAGCCACCGAGATGGCCGGCCGCCGCCGCCCGCCAGTTGTGCGTTGAGAGCGCCGAACCAGCCGCGCCGACCTGTCGCGCAATCTCTACGATCTGCGCCGCCGGGAGGCCGCTCTCCTGCTCGGCGTACTCCGGTGTATATTCTGCGTAGATCTCCTTGAGGACCTCGACAAAACGCTCGAAGGTGGCGGGTTCACCGGGGTGGACCACTTGCATGAACTCGTCCCAGTTCGTCCAGCGCCGGACGAATTCCCGATCAAACCGCTCTTCCTGTATCAGAATGTTCGCCATCGCCAGCAGCACGGCCGCTTCTGATCCGGGCCATGCCGGGAGCCAGTGATCCGCCATCGATGCCGTGTTCGAGAGACGCGGGTCGATGACCGCGATCTTGGCGCCTTTCTGCTGGGCTTCAATAATCCGCTGAGCGTGCGGGTTGAAATAGTGCCCGCTCTCAAGATGCGCGCTGATCAGCAGAATGAATCTGGCGTTCGTGTAGTCCGGCGATGGGCGGTCGATCCCCATCCAGAAGGCATACCCGGAGCGACCGCCAGACGAGCAGATATTGGTGTGCGAATTATGTCCATCAACGCCCCACGACTGCAGGACACGCTCCATGAATCCATCCTCGCCGGGACGGCCGACGTGGTACATGACCTCGTTGTGACGCTCTTCTTTAATTGCGTTGCGGATCTTCTCTGCGAAGGTATCCAGCACCTCGTCCCAGGTCGTGCGCTCCCACTGACCGGAGCCGCGCGGTCCAACCCGCTTCATCGGATAGAGCACCCGCTCGGGATCTTCCATCTGGTTCTTGGTCGCCGGGCCCTTGGCGCAATTGCGACCGCGGGATCCGGGATGAAAAGGGTTCCCTTCCAGCTTCTGGACCTTCATCGTCGTCTTATCGACGTAGGCAAGCAGGCCGCAGGCTGATTCACAGTTGAAGCAGACAGTCGGCACAAGGGTGTAATTGCGCTCGACCTTCCGCGGCCAGGACGTCGGGTCGTACTCAGTCCAGTCATCCCAGCGATCCGCGGGCGGAAACGATGACAGCCCGCTGGTGCGATCCGGCGTAAACGGCTCCTGAACTTCACGAGATCCACGCTGTTTCTCGTCGGCCTTCGGCGATGTCTTTTTCGGGTCAGTGATGGTCATATCTGAACGCCCTCGAAATCCTCGTAGGGGAGCACGACCCTGTGCTCCCGTTTGTTCGTCAGCGTGAGCGGTCGGACAGGGTCGTCCGACCCTACATTGAGTGTCGTTTTAGCTCAGCGGCACGTCCTGCCCGGCGCTGACCCAGATCCGCTCGTAGGCGAGCAATCCCGCCAGCGCCGTCAGCGACGCCAGCCAGGCGAACAGGGTCAACTGGTCGGTAACCAGCGCAAGCAAAACGAACACAAGCGGCAGAATCGTCCCGACTGCGCCGACCATGCCGTACAGCATCATCGAGTACGGGCCGTCGGTGATCAGGTGTACCGTCTTCCGGACGTGCGCGTTGACATGCGGCATCGTAAATTCGGTCGCGATCAACGCCATTGATGTCACAACACCCGCCGCCAGAATCCACGTCAGAATTCGCAGATCGGCAGATCCCAGATCCATTACCGACCCGGTAACGATCAACGCCGCGGCGCCGGCCGTAACAGACTGCGCCACAAGATGCGGCAACACGGTCGGACTCTGCCAGTAATTTCGTCCTTTGGCCTGACCAAACAGGAACGCGGTGTATCCAGCAGCGGCGATCGCGGCGAAGATGGCGATCACCATAAGCACATCCTGCAAGCCGCCCATTCCCAGCGCCGCTGTCGCCAGCCAGAGGAAGGCGATCACGCCGAATCCGGTCAATACCCAGCCGCCAAGCACCAACCACGACCTCGGATTCGGCTTGACGAGCAGGTACCAGAACCGCTCCGGCCGTTTCAGATCGGTCACCAGCAGGAGTGTCGTGATAACGATGAAAATCATACCGATCACCGGGGCGGCATAGGTGAACGTATCGCTTGCCGGCGACCAGCCCATCAGCAACAGTATCGCCGCGATGAGTACGGCGCCGGCGCCGATTGACTTGGTCCAGAGGTAACTGGCGACTTTCCACCCCCACGGCTTTGGATGATGGACGTCGTAGACCGTTTCTGCATCAGTCGGACCGGTGAACTGCTGATCCGCAGTGACCGCTTCACGCGGCCGGCCATCCTCTCGGACTTCGCCCCAGAGATACGCCTGGCGGCGGGTCAATGCTTCAGGAGTCAGGCTGGCCTCGTCGGCGCCAACGTAGAAGACCTTGGGCTTGGTTCCTTCTTCCGGTTTGCGCACGCTGATCTGTTCTCGCGAGATGATGTGATTAATCTCGCTCAACGGATCATCGATGTCTCCAGCGATGATCGCCTTCTCCGGACAGACCACCACACAGGCGGGCAGCAACCCCTGATCGACCCGATGGGCGCAGAAGTTGCACTTGGCCGCCGTGTTCTTGTGCGGGTCAATGTAAAGCGCGTCGTAAGGGCAAGCCTGCATACAGGACTTGCAGCCGATGCAGAGGTCGGGATCGAAATCGACGATGCCGTCGTCCCGCTTGAAGAGCGCCTTCGTCGGGCAGATGGTTACGCAGGGAGCGTCTTCACAATGATTGCAGCGAAGCACCGAGAAGAAGCGACGGGAGTTCGGGAATTCCCCCTTCTCGATGTACTTCACCCAGGTACGGAAGACGCCCAGCGGCACCTCGTTCTCGGACTTGCAGGCCGTTGTGCAGGCGTGACAGCCGATGCACTTGCGATGATCGATCGCGAAGCCATATCTCATATGCAGGAAATCCCGTCTCGGCCATCACCAGTGGCCCGCAAAGACGAATACCGAGTATCGAGACGCTAACAGAGATGGCAGCGTCTGTCCAGAGAGTTTCTCAGCACTCAACAACCGGATACCGACTCGAGGCGGATGGGGAATCATCTCGATGTCCGATATCGATAGACGATGGAGTTCACCAGTATCCAGACGTTTCCATCCCTGGCGATCACATTCTGATATCGGGGAAGACCATTGATCGCCGGAGCCGATTCGATCGCCCGTGGCGCAGTCGGATCGCTGATATCAACGGTATGTACAGCAAACTGAACCCGATTCCCCTGGCTCAATCGACCGCTGAGCGCGTATACCCGATCGTCATCAAGCGTCACGCTGGCGACCCGGCCGTCGATCGGGAGTGCAGCGATCTCGCGAGGCGCGCTCTGGTCATTCACGTTGACGAGCGTTATGCCACTCTCGCCAGCCGCCAACGCGATAATCTCGCCCGTAACATCCAGGTCGAGATACGCGCCTGTCGGGATGTTCGTGCTGAATCCCTCGTCACCGATCAGGAAAGTATCCGGTTCCGGGACGAATGACGGCGTTTGCCAGTCAGGATGATCAAATGAGGAGATCTTTCGCGGCTCGTTCGGATTCGTCATGTCGAACAGGATGAGTCCCGCCGAATGCTCGACGATGAGGGTCGAGTCATGCAGATGTAGAATCGGGGGCATCTCGATGTCGACCGTAAATGACCCGGTCGCGACCGGCTCGTTCGGATGACTGATGTCGTAGATGAGTAACTCATCGTTGAATCCCGCGGCGACCATATACTCGTCTTCAGACGCCGCCAGACTGCGGATCGGCATCTCGGCGTGCAACAGGTTCGCCTCAAACGGGCGGTCGGGGTTACTGAGATCGACCACCCAGAGCGCCGGCCGTTCATCACCTTCGCGAGTAAGTCCGACGTAGACATGCCCCATCGCATAGGTCAACGCCTCCGGCGGTCGCTGTACCGACATTGACGTGTGGATCCAGCCTTCCTGTTCCAGATCTTCGGCGGGATCGACCGAGATTATCCGGAGATCCGCCGTCTCGATCCGTTCGTTATCCTGCTTTGACATCAGCAGAAGGAACGGCTTGCCGTCGACCTCCATATATTGCGATGCCGAGATTGGCGCAGACAGCCGCAGCTGGTTGCTTGTGTCTGGTATCCGATACCGCGGCGGCTCCGCGTTATCCTCATTGCCTCGGACCACGTTGAAGACAATGAAGATCACGAATGCCGCAATGAAGAGGTTGATCAGCGCGTTGCGGCCAGAGAGCAGAGAACGACGCATAGGGCCTCACGATGCAAGACTGGGACGAACCATCAATCTGAGCATATCAGGTCCGTGACACGTCACGATCCGTCGATGGATGCAGAGATTCGCGCGGGAACGTGCACGCGTGACGGCATCGGTCCCCGAACGGTTCTCTGCATAAACGAGCCATCCTAGTGAAGGTCGATCACCACTTCGGGTTCCGCCTTCCAGACGGTCGCGCTCGCTGGCAACGGGGCGTCCCTAATCAGTTCCCGGATGTTCGCCGTTGAGGACATGCTCGACCGTTGCGGTCGGAATCCTTCGTCGAAGGATGCACTGCTGCCACGGATGCTGATGATCTTGTCCGGATGTTCGATCTCCAGATTGCGCAGATATCGCTGGCCAGCCGGTTGATAGTCGATCTGGCCGTCGACGATTCGTATGATCTGAAAGTCGCCCCATTCGGTTTCGATTGCGGAGTCGGTCATAACCGCATTTTCATCGTCCCCGATATCCCAGACGAGCTGCTCGAACCGGACCGCGCTGATCTCGGCGTCATGTGGCTCTTTCGATCGTTCCGAACTGACCTTAATAGCGAACTGGCTGACCCGTGCGGAGCCTTCGGTTTCAACGCCATCGTCCCAGATCAGGTGCGTCGGACCCGCAAATTCAACTGTTCGATCGTCGAGATCGAATTCCACAGTCGCCTCGACCCCTTCGCTCGTCTCGCTATAGGAAACACCGGAAAACTCCAGGAATTCGGCGAACTCCGTTACGGGCGGTAGGTCTTCTTCATGGATGATCTCCGGAGGCTTGGAAGGGACATCGACGGTTGCCGGCTCGGGCGCTTCGCCGATCAGAATCGGATGAGTCGTTTCGTTCGGGAACGTGATTGTGAAGTTCCAGGTGGCGACCTCGCCCTCTGACACCGAAAGATCGTCGCCAAACGGCCCGACTTCCACGTCATTGATCTCGAAGGTCACCTCATCCGCATCCTCCGGAACTCC
>SKTL01000171.1 GCA_007122555.1 Thermomicrobiaceae bacterium
GATGAAACCCTGTGCGGGACAATCCTGTCGGTCCTGATCGCGGACGTGGCTCGTCGGAACCTAACCAACCCGGTACGGCAGGCTCGACAGCAGGCGATCAGCCTCGCTGGCCGAAACCTGTCGCCCGTCCATCATCCCCGGATTGAGTCCGCGGACAACGAAGAATGCATCGGCGTGTTGATAGACATAGACGAAATACGGATCGTCGAATTCAATCGGATTCGCCTTGCCATCCGGAGCCACGTTATGTGCGAGGAGCTGGCAGCGACCTGTGGTCAGCGGCGGGCCGCCATCGGTACGTTCCAGTTCCAGGTCATCTGGCGGCAGTAATGTCGGCGGTTCAAGACTCACGGGTTTCCTCCTGAGATGCACAGTGTACGATTTCGTCGGCCAGCTTGAATGGTGGCGCGAGCGCGCATACTGACGCGGCGGCGTTGTTCAGGCGCTTGTGCGCGATGCCCGCAATTGCCGCGCCGAGATCCTGGAGCCATCAGGCTTCAGGAAAGATTTGTGAACAAGGAGCTATGCAGGTGAATCAGAGCGCCCCCTGGGAACTGTTAGACGCGATGCCGGTCGGTGCGTCTCAACGGTTGATGCTTCAGTTTCCGGATGAACCACTACGTGATATTGAGATCCCGTGCATCGCCGTTCGCGGAGTCGCCGATGGACCGAGCCTGGCAATCGTCGCGGGTGTTCACGGCGGCGAGTATCCGGGTCCGGCCGCGGCAATTCGTCTGTCTCGAGAGCTCGATCCGGCCAGACTCTCCGGGAACGTTGTCATCGTTCCGATCGCCAACCAGACTGCGTTCTGGAACCGGACCGCCTTCGTAACGCCGGACGACGGGGTCAATCTCAACCGGTCGTTTCCCGGGGATCTGAACGGGTCGTTTAGCAATGTGCTCGCCTTTCGGCTGTTTGACGCGATCGTGAGACCGGCTGACGCGTTGATCGATCTTCATTCCGGCGACATCTTTGAATCGCTCAGCCCGTTCGCCGGATTCTACGAATCGTCGGATGCTGATCTGTGCGCCCGTTCGGAAGCAATCGCCCGTGCGTTCGATGTTCCAATCGTTGACCGGTTCCCGCAACCGGACGCCGCAAACGAGAGCCTGACTGCGGCTGCGATGCTGGCTGGCAAGGCATCGGTGATCGTGGAAGTCGGCGGCAACGGGCTCTTGACAAAGGCGGACGAGACGACCGTGTTCGAAGGACTGCTCAATGCGCTTCGCGCGATCGGCTGTCTTGATGAACCGGTCAAGCCGACTACTCCGACCATGTATGAGCCCGTTGATGGCGCGGACGCGCCAGTGGGCGGTCTCTGGCGCCCGGCCATCTCGCTGAATCAGCCGGTTTCCGCCGGTGATCGGCTGGGGGTGATTACCGATCAGTTTGGCGATGAGCGTGCCGTGATCGAATCGCCGGCGGATGGCGAGGTTGTCTTCTACATGACCTGCTTGCCGGTCGCGGCGGGAGAGTTCCTGGTCGCGCTCGGCCGCCCGCTGGAGCGATAACGCCACGATCGGCGGCAAGCTCATTCCTGATCAGCCCGGAGAAACTCAAGCACATGCCGATTGAACGCCGCCGCCTGATCGATCATGGAGAGATGACCGGCGCCGTTTAAGGTGATCAGGCGGGAGTCTGGAATTTGCTCCTGAAACGTCTCCGAGAGCTCATACGGCGTGACCGGATCATCATCGCCCCAGATCAGGAGCGTCGGGGCCTGGATGAGCGGCAGCATTTCCAGTACATCGTGTTCGACAAGATCTTGACCAGTCCGCCAGGCTGTCCGCAGGTCGGCCCGCCGAATGTCCCGAAGCGCGAGCGGCAGCATGCGGGGTGGGATCTCCCGGAGCAGTTTGATCACGGGAAGCGCATAGTGTTCTAACTCGGCGTCGGGAAGGACACCCGCCGGGGCCGCCAGAACGAGTCGATCGACTCGCTCGGGATGGGCAGCCGCCAGTCTGGCGGCGATATGACCGCCCATCGAATGCCCGAGAGCGTGAATGCGCTCCAAGCCGGCGGCATCCATGAACCGGACCATCCATCCGGCATACCGGGACATCGATTCCGTGGCCGGCATCTGGCCCATGCGACCGAATCCCGGCAGATCAACCATGTACACCGTAAACGACGCGGCCAGCTCGTTGGCGTTGTACTGCCACCAGTCCAGCGAGGCGGAAAGTCCGTGGATGAGCAGCAGCGGCGGTCCTGCTCCGCCGACGAGAAACGGAACCTGCTTGTCATCGACCATGGCGTAGTTCAGCGCGAAATGTTCACGCGCCCAGTCAGGGATCAGATTGTTCATGCGGCTATCGTACGCGGGAACACGGAGAACGCAAGAGAATCCGACCGGTGAGATAGAAACCGCGGACGGACCTTGCGTCCGCCCGCGGCGCGATATCGTGCAATGGCGAATTACTCCCCGCCGGCCGCGGCGACCGGTTGCCGGGTAATTGACTCATACCGAGTCTGCAGGTAGTCGACGAAGGTATCAAACGGATCGAATCCGACGACGTCCGGTGCGTTGGCGACGAAGTTGGACATGGCGTTGATATCGTAGAAGTAAATCAACCCGTCCCGCTGGCTGACCAGATACTCCAGTCCGCCGATGTCGATCTGGGCCTCATGAAAGATCGCCAGTGTCGCTTCCAGCACCTCGTCCGGCGGGTTCGCCTTTTCCGCGCTGCGGGTCTGGGTCAGGCAAGCCTCGCCCTCGTCCGCCTGCGCCGCCTGACGGCGTTGCTCGAGCGATGCCGGGCAGAGGTTGAATCCGAGCGATGGATCGTTCTGAATGTTGATCCCGTAGAGAATCTCACCGTTCAGCGCTTCTACGCGGGTAATCGTGTCATCCACCGCCGGGTGAAACTCCTGCACGATCGCGGTCGAATCCAGCACGAAGACGTCATCCAGGAGGCCGTCATTGACCGCTTCCCGGACCTCATTAATCGTGTCAAACCGCTGCATGAGCGCGCCGCTGCCGCCGATGTTCGGCTTGACGATAATCGGGAACTCCAGCTCGTTAGCGGCCGCGGTGATCTGACTCGCCGCGTTGACGACCAGGCTGCGCGGATGGGGAACCCCCAGCCGTTTCAGCAACCCGAGCTGCCTGGCTTTGGAGATTTCCATCAGATGAGCCTTGTAGCCGTTGACGGTGGGAACGCCCAGCGCATCCAGGTGTTGCAGGTACTGCAGCGCGTAGAAAATCGCGCTACTGTGCCCGCGCAGGTATGACGAGGGACTGACCCGATTGACAACCAGGCTGTAGGGTATTTCCCCGTCGTCCGGTTCGTAGTGGTGTTCGTGCGCAAGAACGTGTTCGTGCGGAATGTCTCGCTCTTCCAGCTTGTTGAAAAGCGGCTTGAACCACTCCGGGTGTTCGTAAAAGATTGCCATTGGTTTTGACATAACGTTGCACATGCCTCTCGCAGTTGGTTCGTCGCGAATCGTTGTGGATTCGGTGATCTGTTCGCCCGAGTGCGGGAAAGATAATCCGGGAACTCTCCGGGATTGATCAGACGACCGGTCGGGAGCCGGTACAGTTACAGATCCGCGGCCAGAATGCGAGAACCTGGATCGTCGGTTCGCAGTATGGCAAGCAGGGCCGCCGCTGGTGTCCAGATGATTGAGGTCGCTGATACGGTCGCACGATTATCCTGTCTCGAATTACTGCTGGCTGGCTGATACCTGTGACAGCTCAGTTAACTACTCTACCAGTTGTTCGTCAAATCAGCGCGTTCAGATTGCGCACTCACGGTCTGTGATTGAAAAGGCGGCAAGCCCCGCAACTATTCCGCCAGGTGAGGTGAATAGGTGGAATCTTTCTATCCTGGCCCGTATTCAGGGGAGCCCCCGGTCATGATGACGGTGACGGGCTCCCGGGATCTCAGCTTCGGAAACACCATCAGCACTGTCCATTCAGTACTTTGTTGTCATGACACTGTTGCCGCCTCAAACCTAGCCTTGGGGATGTAGAAGGCGATGTCTCGATCCGGAGTTCGTCAACAGTGAGTAATGCAGAACAGTGCTCAGAATGAACGCGAGCGTACAATCCGGCGCGACAGATTTTGCAGCCGACCAGACCGGCAGGGCCCGAACGACGCCATTATGGTATTCCGACTGGGGCAATATCGTGCTGGCCGGACTGGCAATCTATGTGGCGACCTATCTACTGTGGTTGACCTTCGAATGGGGAAGCGACCGCACGTTTACAATGGTGCGGGAGCTTGCCTACCCGCCGGTCATGCTAACCGGAGTCGTGCTGGCCTGGCGAATGGCCCGTGTATACGAGATTCCCAGGCGAACTCAGCAAGCCTGGGCCGTGATTGGCGGCTCGTTTCTGCTCTGGTTTGCCGCCGATGCGATCTGGGCCTACTACCAGATTACCGGAAGCCTCGTGCCGACTCCATCTCCGTTCGATCCGGCGTACCTTCTGAGCTCTCTCGTGCTTGCGGCCGGAGTATTACTCTTCCCTGCTTCCAGATTGACCGGGCGCGACCGGACTCGTTTCTGGATCGATTGCGGCATCATTGTCGCTGGCCTTTCCGCGATTACCGCATATGTCATCGTCGGGCCGGGGTATCTTCGCGGATCGGAGAGCTCGCTCGATTCGTTGATTCTCCTCGGCTACCCGATCTCGCACATGCTGGTGCTGATCGTCCTGTTCAGCATCATGGTTCGGCGCCCGCACGCCGGTTCGGTCGGGGTGCTGATGTTGCTCGGGGCCGGCCTCTTTCTCTATGCCGGGACCGATTTCTGGTGGACCTATCTGGAAGTGCGCGATGTGTACGTCAGCGACGCACTGACCTACGGAATCTGGATGGTCGCTCAGGCGCTGCTGGTGGCGAGTCCCCAGCGGCACTACGATGTGATTAATCGAAACCTGCCAACATCGGAGCCGGGGCAGTTCGCCAATCGCGCCCGGATGCTCGTTCCCTACCTTGCGGCGGCAGTCGGACTGGCGATTGTCATCGTGGCGGCGCTTCCGGAAATGATGGATCATTTCGGGGCGATTATCGTCTTTCTCGGCGCGATCATCACGCTCATTGTCGCGCGCCAGATCGTGACGCTTCGGGAAAACGCGGCGCTCCGCGTTGAGCGGGCGAAGCGTCAGAGCGAGGAGCGGTTTCAGGCGCTTGTAGAGCGTTCCTCCGACTTGATTACGGTGCTGGAGCGCGACCTGAAATGCCGTTTTCAGTCTCCCTCCGCTCGGGAAGTGATCAATCACGAGCCGGCCGATTTCGATGGCACACGCCTGCTGGACTGGGTCCACGAAGATGACCGGGAGCAAGCCGGCGCCGCGCTTGAAGCTGTCCTGTCCGGCGAATCGAACCGGGAAACGTTCGAATGGCGGATACTCGATGATGCAGGCCAGGTGATCTACCTGGAAACGATTGTCTCCAATGAACTGGAAAATCCGGCAGTTCAGGGTCTGGTGCTGAACTCCCGGGATGTGACGGAGCGCAAGCGGCTGGAGAATCGCCTGACACACCTCGCGTTTCACGATCCGCTGACCAGCTTGCCGAACCGGGCGATGTTCTTTGACTATGCGTCCAGGACGCTGGCAGCGAACGATCAAACGGGCGGCGTTGCGTTGCTGTTCGTTGACATAGACAACTTCAAACGCGTCAACGACTCGCGCGGGCATGACGCAGGCGATGAACTGCTGCGGCAGATCGCTGAACGGCTTTGTGGGGCTGTTCGCCCGAACGATGTCGTCAGCCGTCTGGCCGGTGACGAGTTCACGGTCCTGCTCAAAGATCTCGATAGCCTGAACATTGCGCTCGAGGTAGCGGCGCGGGTGCTCGATTCAATGTTAGAGCCAGTCAGCGTCTCAGATCAGGAGATCTCCGTCACGCCGAGCGTTGGAATCGCCTACACCGAAGATAACGGGGTCGGTTCCGGTGAGCTCCTGCGTCGCGCCGACGTCGCCATGTATACAGCAAAACGCTCCGGCCCTGGCCGCCTGTTCCTCTAC
>SKTL01000010.1 GCA_007122555.1 Thermomicrobiaceae bacterium
GTGTAGAGCGCAATCGGAGCCAGTCTGACGACATTCGGTTCCCGGAAGTCGGGGACGATCCCGCGGTTCTTCAGCGCCTTCGCGATACGGGCGCCGTCCTTATGTTCAACCGCGACGTGCCCGCCCCGGCGGCGAGCGTCGGCCGGAGTCCCCACGGCGTATCCATATGCTGGCGAAAGCAGGCCAATCGCTTCCATCAGATTCATCAGATACTCGGTCTGGCTCAGCGACTTCTTGCGAACGCGATCCATCCCGGCTTCCTGGAAAATCTTGAGCGAGCCGATCAGCGGCGCAGTCGAAAGCAACGGTACGGTGCTGATCTGCCAGGCTCCAGCCGCGGGAGAGCCTTCCCACTCATGAACCATATCGAACTGGCGTTCCTTGTTGTAGCCCCACCAGCCGGAGAGACCGGGTCGCGTGCCGAAATGCCTGCGATTGACGTAGAGCGCGCCGACGCTTCCCGGTCCGGCATTCAGGTATTTGTAGTTGCACCAGTACGCGAAATCGACCCCACAGGCGGTAAGTTCGTGGGGAACGGCGCCAGCGGAATGAGCGCAGTCGAAGCCGATCAGAATTCCGCGTTCGTGCGCCGCTTTCGTGAGTTCGCCGATGTTCAGGAGCTGCCCCGATCGGTAGAGAACCGACGGCAGTACGGCGAGCGCCACGTCATCGCTCATCTCCGCGATAATGTCGTCGTCCTCGATCGTGCGTCCGTCCCGGCTCGGAACCCGGACAAGATCATGTTCGGGATCGCCGCCCTTGAGCAGAATCTGGCTCTGCAAGGCGTAGATGTCTGATGGGAAATCGAGCGCGGTCGCGATGATCTTGCGGCGAGCGCCGACCGGCTGGTAGAAGGTCGAGACCAGTTGATGCTGATTAACCGTGGTCGTTCCGGTGACGACCACCTCGTCCGAATACGCCCCGACCAGCTCGGCGGTGAGTTCGCCCAGCTGCTCGCCGAGCGTAAACCATTGCGGATTGGCGGCCATCCAGCCATCGATGCCGAGCTCTTTCCATTGCGCCAGTGCGCGCTGAACGGCCGCTTCAGCATCGCGGGAAAGCAAGCCAAGCGAGTTCCCGTCCATGTAGATCTGGTCTTCACGGGTATAGAATCGCTTTCGGAACGCCGCCAGCTCGTCCTGCTGGTCCAGCGTCCGGGCGTAATCACGAGTACCGATATCGGCGGTGGGTTGATTCCGGGTCAAGGCGGGCTCCGAATCTGGTATTGTCGCTGCAGGATCTTGAGCGGTGCAGAGCGCCTGGTCTATTACAGCGAACCTACCGCGTTACTGCACCGGTCTCGTGGCGGATTGTACTCCGCATCAGCGCCGAGCGCTGAGCGGAATTCTGGAATTGACGGAGGTTAAAGCGATGGGGCGCTGGAAAGACGGAGCGCGGTGCGCGGTCATGCTGACATTTGATCTGGATGCGGAAACGCTCTGGCTGTCCGGAGATATGGCCAATCTGACCCGTCCCGGGCTGATCTCCCAGGGAACCTACGGTCCCAACGTCGCCATCCCGTTGATTCTGGATCTTCTCGATCGACGTGATTTGCCGGCCACGTTCTTTATCCCGTCCTGGACGATCGAGAACCATCCGCGAGCAGTCCAGGCGATCGCCGACGCCGGTTTCGAGATCGGCCATCACGGCTATATCCACGAGCATCCCACCGCACTAAAGATGGATGAAGAAGAGGCCGTTCTGGTCGGCGGTATTCAGGCGATCGAACGGCTGACCGGTCGCCGTCCGTCTGGATATCGATCTCCCGCCTGGGAGTTCTCCTCGAACACGGTCGAGTTGCTCGAGCGCTACCGGTTTTCCTATTCGACAAACCTGATGAGCGATATCCTGCCGTTCCCTCACCCGGGAACGGATCTGGTCGAGCTCCCGGTTCAGTGGATCATCGACGACGCCCCGTTCTTCTATTATAGAGCGGGCGGACAGCGTCCGATCTCGAGCGCGGCGAACGTTTATGACGTCTGGACCGAGGAATTCGAGGGGATATACCGCCTTGGAGGACTATTCAACCTCACGATGCACCCGCAGCTTATCGGGCGTCCCGGGCGACTCCTCATGCTTGAACGGGTACTGGACTATATTGAGCAATGTCCCGATGTCTGGTACGCAACAGGGGCAGAAATAGCTGAATACTGGCGGGAGCACGGAGATACGCTCCCGCCAGACGAGCGATGGTAATCGGAGACGCCTACTTGCCGGCGAAACCGGCGTCGAGTTCGGATTCCAGCCAGTCTGCAACTCGTGAGTTTGTGCGGCTGTCGACGGGGATGCTCTCCCAGAAATCGTCAAAGTACGCTTTGAATGACTCGGTCGTTTCCGGCGCTGAGAATCGCAACGCCATGCCTTCCTCCGGGCTGGCCGGATCGTCCGGCGTGATGAAGATGACGCCGGAATCGTTTTTGCCCAGCAGCCGCATCGGAATCCGCCCGTCAAACAGACCGATCTGGTAGCCGGGGCGCGATCGAAGAAGCTTGATTGTCTCTTCAAGATGCTTCCGGACGGTTTCGGCGTCGAAGCTGACGTGATCACCCCATTTGCCGGTCCGGATATACGTGCTGATTGGTCCGCGCGGGTAGATGCAGCGGGATGTACCACCATCGAGTACCTTGAGCAGCGCCGAGCGCTGGGCGCGCACCCACCACTTGAGCAGCAACGGCTCTTCAGGTTGCACGCCGAATGTTCCCTCGAACACCTGCAACTGATCGAACAACCAGGAAGCCGGCAGCGTGCAAAGGCGGTTGATGATCGCGAAACGATCAGTGCTGGACTCCTCGAGCTGTGTGCGATGGCGCGCGAAATCGACCGGATTGAGGCCGTATTGCTTGACAATATCGACGAGCCGGTCGATCGATGCTTCAACGCCCTCGGCCAGAAGCATCACCTCGGCGGCGTGCAGGTTCTTATCCGTTGCGTTCAGCGGCGTCGTCATCTCCTTGAAGGATTCGACGATCGCGCCCTGTGCTTCCATACTCAGGTCAGCGAATTCGTGCCAGGTTGATCGGGGAACGCCGAGTTGCTCAAGAGTGTGGGCGAGCTCGGATTCCAGTTTCTTGGCTGATCGCTCGAACTCGATGAAGTATTCAGGACTCACCCTGAATGCGGACGAGATGCTGGCGAGAATGGAGAACGACGGAATGCTGGAGCCGCGCTCGATGCGCGACAGATAGGCCGACGAGACCCCGCATCGGGCGCCGAGATCCCGGAGTGACCATCCTTCTCGCTCCCGCAGCTCTTTGACCGCCGGGCCGATGTGCTGGCGTAGTTGATCCTCACGAAGGTCGTTGCCTGCCTTGGAAATCACAGGAATCCGCTCCCCTCCCTGCATTATGCTGAAGCTTTTCCGAAGGGGACCCTTCCGGCGCAGGCGCCGAATATGTCCCGACAATTCGTTTCGTATCGAGCACTGCGCCTTATCTCCGGCTGCAGCGCGGATCGATACCTTGCCTGCTTCTATTCTACCGTTTGTTCGGTTAGTTACAAACTTCACCAGCAACATGAGCGCGTCACGCGAGATTTGCATTTGTTTCCGGGGAGTGACAGAATGCCCGATCATGAGTGATGTCGCCGAAATATTGATTGCCCGGATATGGAACAGTCAGTCGTTTCGTCAACCCCTGGAAACCACTGACGGTCAGCGCGTGCGCGTCGTCTACCCTGGCGTCTGGACGCACGGGTTTGGTCCGGATTTCCGGGACGCCATGCTGGATATCGATGGCAGGCTTGTTTCCGGCGATGTCGAGGTCGAGATCAATGTCGATGGCTGGTATCAGCATGGACATGACGGGAACGCAGATTTTGACGATGTCATCCTGCAAGTCGTCGCCCGGGACCGAGACGGGGACGAGGTGCGACGGTCGAACGGCGGGTCCGTTCCCAGGGTTGTTCTGTCAGACTATCTGGATCAGCCGCTGAACGAAGTCTCGGCGGCGTCCGGGATGCGGCCGCTCGGCGCCATCGGGTTCGACACGTGCGCACCGGATGTTTCCGCTGAACAACCCGATCTGATTCGCGACGTCTGGCAGCGCGCAGGCGACCGGCGAATGCAGGGGAAGGTTGCAACGATCAGCGGCGAGCTGGCGATGTACGCCCCGGCTCAGGTTCTCTACGCCCGGTTGCTCGACGCGCTCGGATTCAGCCGGAATCGTGAGCCGATGGCGGAGGTCGCCGCTCGCCTGCCGCTCGACCAGCTACTGCTCCGACTTGACGGTGCTCCTGAGACCGAACGATTCTGGCTTGCCGCAGCGCTCCTCCTGGGAATCGGCGGGTTCTTGCCGCTCGCGCCGCCAGACGCCGCCAGCGGGCGTCTGGAGCCGGCGCAGACCGCCCGCATCGAACGCCACTGGGCCGAATCCGGCGCCGCCTGGCGCGGGATCGAAGTTCCAGCCGGGTTCTGGACCCGCGCTCGACTGAGACCAGCTGCCCATCCGGTCCGGCGATTGCTCGCGGCCGCGGCGATTATCTCCGCCAGTCCGGAAGGATTGGTGGAACACCTTACGTCTTGCCTGACCGCGTCGAATCCGCAGAAGGCGATCGCGACCTGGTTGGCGGGGGAGAATCCGTATCTTGGCAAGGATCATGGACATGAGTTGATCGTGAACGTAGTCGTCCCGTTTGCTCTGGCCTATGGTGAGGAGGCATATCAGGCGAATGTCCGGGATGCCGCGGCGGAGCTCTGGCAGCAGCTTCCAGCAGGACGGGGCAACTCGGTCACGAAGTCGACCCGTGAGCAGATATGCGGCGAGCATCCGGTCCCGTTACGCTCGGCCCGCGCCGAGCAGGGATTGATCCACATCAACCGGCAAGGCTGCCGTCATATGCGGTGTCACGAGTGCCCAATCGCCCACCTGGCGCTGAGCTGGAAGGGCGAAATCGCGGCCGAAACCGGGTGATTGTGATTTGGATCACTTGACGGATCTCCAATTGGATGCTAATCTATGGCATGGTTGAAGCCGGTATTGATGTGAATCGAACCGGCAACCGTCGTTTCGACGCTACTGGAGTCAGCACGTGATCAACCGCGTATTCAAAACTACTGCGAACCCCAGGACTACGCGCCCGACGCCGGGCGTAGAGGTGTAGTGCAGTAGACGCGGTACATCTCGATTCCGGTGGACGGCAGAGGTTAGATAACCTCTGTTTTTCTGTTTAAGCAGGCTTGGTGTCCGGCAACGTCGCCGGGGCGCCGATTTAGAAGAGGCTGGAGTCGCGGGAAGGGAAGACCGACAGCATCCCGCAAAATGAAAACTCATTCGTTGTCCAGAGATATGCAGAACCGGCAGTCAATGTCGACTGGCGGTGGCAAAAGGAACGGACAGACATGGAACGGTTGCAGCCGCCCCTGAATGACCAGGGCACTGAAGCAACGACGCTTTCCCGGCAACCCGAGGGACTGTACGATCCGCAATTCGAGCATGACGCCTGCGGGATCGCGTTCGTCGTCAACGTCGACGGGGAACAATCACATCAGATCGTCGTCGATGCAATCACGGCGCTGAAGAACCTCCAGCATCGTGGCGCATTCGGAAGCGACCCGGATAGCGGCGATGGCGCCGGCCTGCTCATGCAGATCCCGGATCGATTCTTCCGCAAGGTGTGCGCAGACCAGTCGATCGACCTTCCAGCCGCGGGCGACTATGCCGCCGGCATGGTCTTCTTTCCACAGGACGCCGATACGGTCGCCCAGATGCGAGCAGTTGTTGAGGAAACCGCCAGATCGGCGGGACTCCCAGTGCTCGGCTGGCGCGAGGTGGACCAGCACGGCGAATCGGTTGGTCCGACATCGCGCTCTGTCGAACCTCGCATCGATCAGGTGTTTCTCCAGCGGAATCCGAAACTGGGCTCCACGCTCGAGTTTGAACGCGCCCTCTTCATCCTGCGACGCCGCGTTGAGCGGGCGATTCGCGAATCCGGCAGCGAGCAGAGCGACGAATTCTATATCGCCAGCCTCTCCAGTA
>SKTL01000110.1 GCA_007122555.1 Thermomicrobiaceae bacterium
AATGTTCTGCGAGACGCGATGTCGGCCGACACGCTCGAGTCGTGCGGTATCTATTTCGGAACCACCGGAGGCGACGTATATGTCTCACCTGATGGAGGAGATCATTGGGACGCAATTGTTCACAACCTGCCGGCGGTAATGTCAGTAGAGGTACAAACGTTGCAGTGATTCGGGTCGTTCTGCCTCAGGGGCTCCGGACACTGGCGAACGTCAGCCGTGAAGTGCAGGTCGAGACAAGCGAGAGAGTAACCCAGCGATCGGTTCTGGATGCGCTGGAAGCAGCGCATCCCGTGCTCAAGGGAACGATTCGCGATCACCAGACGCAGCTGCGGCGCCCGTTCATCCGATTTTTCGCCTGCGAGCAGGACCTCTCGCATGAGTCGCCCGATGATCCGCTGCCGGCGCCGGTTGCGGAAGGCCGTGAACCGTTTCTGATCGTTGGGGCGATCGCGGGCGGATAGCGTCACGAGCAGGAAGGAACGCGAGACCCAGATGATGACCGCTGGAACAGCCGAAGCGTTCATCTCGCAACTCTACGAATACCAGTCTGACGAGGAGCTGCAGAAAATACAGCGCTACTTCAAGTCTGGAAAGGGCGAATACGGCGAAGGGGACCAGTTCATTGGCGTCCGCATGGGCCAGGTGTTTGCAATTGCCCGCGAGTTCATCGACATGCCGGTCGACGAGATTGAAAAGCTCATGGAAAGTCCGATTCATGAAGCTCGGGCTGGCGCAATGAGCATTATGGACAAGTGCGCCAGGAGAAAACGGACGCCTGAGTCGCGGCGCAAAGATCTCTACGATCTTTACATGCGACGGCACGACCGGATCAACAACTGGGATCTCGTCGATCTCGCGGCTCCGTTTGCAGTGGGTGGGTACCTCTATGACAAACCGCGAGACATTCTCTTTCAACTCGCTCGTTCAGAGGACATGTGGCAACGACGAACGGCGATTGTCGCCACGTCCTATTTCATCCGAAAGGGTGATCTGGACGATACGTTCGCGATTGCCGAGATACTGATCGATGACGATCAGGACCTGATTCACAAGGCCGTCGGCGGATGGATCCGCGAATGCGGCAAAACAGACCGAGGTCGCCACCTGGCGTTTCTCGATCAAAACGCGTCCCGTATGCCGAGAACGATGCTTCGGTACGCGATCGAGCATCTTGACAAAGAACAGAAAGAGCACTATCGGAGCCAAACCTGACGTTCCAAGGCTCGAACGATGAAGACACCCCGCCGAAGCTCCCCTCGTCACGGTTCTGACACAGAAAGAACGGTTAATCCACCCGACCATAACGATCCCTGCGCTAGGCTGAGAGTAGAGGTGTGGAGCCTCTACTCCCGGCATTGTCGGGAGTCGCATTCTCGACGCTCGAATGAAGTGAGGGCGTAATGAGCCGAAGTAACCGCCTGAAGATGCGTCAACCGTTCTGGTATCTCGGATTCGTGATCCTGCTATCGCTGCTACTCGTGGCGATGGCTGCCTGCGGAGATGATGAGACCACTGAAGAGGTTGCCGCCGAACCAACGGCAACGGAAGCGATAGAGGAATTCGCACCGGAACGCGTCTTCCAGGTACAGATCTCCGATGATCATACAGTCGATAGCGTTGCCTACCACCCAGATGGAGACATGGTAGCCGCAGGCGCCTTTCTCGAAGCCCATCTGATGAATCCGGAAGATGGGGAAACCCTCGACGTGATCGACTTCGATCACTCGATTGATGACCTCGAATTCTCCCCGGACGGCTCGCTGATCGCCGCAGGACAGGGAGTGTACGGCGTCCAGATCAATAATGTGGACGACGGATCCGTCTTCAATGACCTGCATGGTGGATACGATAACCGGCTTGCGTTCGCGCCTGACGGAGAGACGATCGCCACCGCGAATCGTAACGGGGTGCTGTGGATCTGGGACGTTGAAACGGGTGACGAACTGCACGAGTTCGTTCCGCCAATCGAGGAATTTGCGCTGTCCATCGCGTACTCGCCAGATGGAGAACTGGTGGCGCTCGGCAACTGGGACGGGGACGTCTTCCTCTTCAACGCCGAGGACGGAGAGCTGATCCGCACCTTTGAGAACCCTGAAGATTTTGGGTACGCCCATGATCTGGCGTTCTCTCCAGATGGTGAACATCTCGCGATCGCCGGAACGCGCGCTGACCGAGACGACGTCCTCCGCGTCTGGGTGGTCGATAGTGGCGATGAGCACGGGGTTGTTACGCTGGAATCCGACACACGCGCCGTCGCCTACGCCGCTGATGGTGCCCAGATCGCAGTTGGCGACAGAGATGGAGTTACGATCGTCGATGCCGATGATCTGACCGTCATCTTCACAATCGAGCTGGACGCTCCTCCGGATGTTTCGGCCTGGGTTACTGATGTCGATTACTCGCCGGACGGAAGATTCCTGCTATTCAGCCGCTGGGATGGCTACGTCGAACTCTGGCGGATCAAGGAGTAATCCCGACACGGCGCACGAAAAAGCCCGCTGGCGTTGGAGCCGGCGGGCTTTGCTCTTGGTGGAGATGGGGGGAATCGAACCCCCGTCCAGAACCTTGAGCCATAGATCTACTACAAGCTTAGTCGGTGTTTTGTTTCAACCCGGAACTCCCACCGACAGGATTACCGGGTCGATTACCGGATAGTCTTAGACTCGCCTTATCCGGTGATCTGGCGAGTAGCGCCCCGACTAGGTGTCGCCCGGTTCCAGACCGGCCGGAGTGCGGTCTGGAGGGACGTCGCCACTAAATTAAGCGGCGAGAGCGAATTCTTCTTCGCCAGTTATTGTGTTGCCCCTTTTAACGTGGTCTGGGCTACCACGGCTTGCAATCTATGCACCTACGGCCCTGTCGAAGCCAGTCATCCCCGTGCAGCATTCTAGTATAGCTGATCACACCCGCGATTTCAAGGCGCGTTCGATCTGTCGCTTCGCGTCGCGCTCGGCGAGCGTCTGACGCTTGTCATACAACTTCTTGCCTTTGGCAATGCCGATATCAACCTTTGCTTTGCCGCGAACCAGCTTCAATCTCAACGGAACCAGGGTGTACCCGGCTGCTTCCTGCTTCTGCTGCAGCATATCAATCTGTTTCCGATGCACCAGCAACTTGCGAGGGCGGTCCGGCTCATGGTTGAAATAGAGGCCGGCTTGCTGATATGGCGATATGTGCCCGCCGATCAGCCACAGCTCGCCGTTATCGATGCGCGCGTAGGCGTCGCGCAAGTTCACTTTGCCTTCCCGGATCGATTTGATCTCGGAGCCGACAAGTTGAAGTCCTGCCTCGACTTCGTCCTCAATAAAAAAGTCATGAAACGCCTTGCGGTTCGACGTCACCACCTTGTGGCCATTGCTCTGAACCGTTGCCGGCGCTTTCTTCTTGCTCTTCTTCGCCATACCAACAAGTCTATACCGCGCCGTCGCCAGCGACAATAATTCATCCGGTGAGGATCATTCCTGCCGAACTCGCGGACGGATGCTTGTAGGCTTAATCAAACCACCATACAATCTCCGCTATGACAACTGACGATCAGTACGCAGAAATCGCGCCATTCTACGACCTGGAGTTCGATTCCTTCGACGCCGACATCGAGCTGTACCTCGGCTACGCTCAGCTCGTCGGCGGACCGGTGCTCGAGCTCGGCTGCGGAACTGGGCGACTCCTCCAGCCGATCGCCACGGCGGGATTCGACATTACTGGCATCGATAGCTCCAGCGCCATGGTTGACCTGGCGCGAAGACGATTGGGTGACGCCGGGCTCACGCGTCACGTTGCGGTCTGGCAAGGCGACATGCGTGATCTTTCAGGATTCGATCAACACGAGTTCCGCCTGGTGTTCATCGCAATCAACTCGTTTCTGCACCTTGCGGACAGAGTAGACCAGCTTCAGACGCTTGGCGAAATCCGGAGGGTGATCCACCGCGACGGACTACTCGTCATCGACGTGTTCAACCCGACACCCGACGCGCTTTCGCGCATGGACGACCGCTACGCGTTCGATGCCGAATGGAGTCTCGACAAAGAGGCGGTCGTGCAGCGCTACAGCCACCGGCAACTTGATAGCGCAGCGCAAACGATCTCAACCCGGCTCTTCTATGACCGCATTCAGTCCGACGGTTCCGTTGCCAGGCGCACCACGAGCTACCAGATGCGATACGTTCACCGATTCGAGCTGGAACTGCTCCTCATTGCCGGGGGATTCGAACTGGAAGGAGTATACGGGTCGTATGCGCTCGATCCGCTGGAGCACGATTCCGAGAACCTGATCGTTGTCGCGCATCGAACCGCCAATCCGGACGAAGACTGAATCTCGCGTCAGCTGCTATTGAAACGCCTCATAATACTCCGTCAAACCTGTATGTACGGCCTCGGCGATCTGCACCTCACGCCAGTGAGAGCCATCGTCGATTCCGTCCTGGAACGCCTGCGCTTCCCATGCAGCCGAGAGGAACGTCGCCTCCACCAGCACAGCCGGCATGTCCGCTGACTTCAACATATGCGAGTCCAACGATTTCAGAATATAGACGTCGGGGTTGGTCGGATTCGGTTCGTTGTTGTGATACTGTGGTATCGCCATCTCGTACCGCAGCACATCCAGCATCGTCTCCGCCAGAAACCGGTCTTTTGCTTCGTTTCCCCACATCGTCATGGTGTAGCTTTCCGACGGATCAGGAAGCGAATTGAGATGGACCGAGACAAATGCATCGCCGTTCTGCTCGTTCGCGAAATCGGCGCGCGCGGCAAGCTCTATGTAGGTGTCTTGAACCCGAGTCATGCAGACATTCGCACCACTGGCAGTCAGCATGTCGCGCAGGTACTCAGAGATGCTGAGCACGAGATCTGATTCGTGCAATCCGAACTGATTGTTCACCGTTCCGAGATCCTCGCCGCCATGGCCGGGGTCGACGATGATCGTCTTGCCAGCGAGCGCCGAGTCATCTGCTGAAGCAGCTTCGAAGCAGCGTTGATCGCTTGAGTCGGGACCGCCCTGGTCCGACACATCGTCGGTAATCGCGCCGTTAGTCGCCTCGATGGGCATCGTTGGCGCGGGGCTTATCGAACCGGATGTCGATTCGATTATGCCGATATCGGAATCGTGGTCATCAGAAGAAGAGGTTCCATTGGCATACAGGGCGTACCCAACCAAAAGCAGCGCCAGGATGGCGCCAATTCCCACGAACGTTCGCATGTTCGCCACTTCCTCAAGACGCAGTGCTCGGATGTTCCTGTCCTGTCAGCGCTCGCATAAATCATACCGTATGAGAATCTCATGAGAGGCGCATTCGGAGTTGCTGACGGTTAATCGACGCGTATAACCCACGTGTTCGGGATACGCGGAGCATCCCTCTTACTCTGCTATAATCGCCGGGTCATTCAATTGGAGAGGGAGCGGTTCGTGATCCATGGGGTCGAGATTAAACAGTTGAAAACCCACGCCGATGAACGCGGCTCTCTGACGGAACTTATCCGCAGGGACGATGCGTTCTTCGAGGGGTTTGGACAATGCTACGTCTCGGTGAGCTATCCGGGCGTGATCCGCGGCTGGCATTATCACAAGAAGCAGACCGACTATTTCACCTGCATCCAGGGCATGATCAAGGTTCCGCTGTACGACATCCGGGAAGATTCCCCGACTCAAGGCGAACTCAACGAGTTTTACATCGGTGAGGACAATCGCATCGTCGTGAAAATCCCGATCGGCGTTCTGCACGGATTCAAGAACGTCGGCGTGACGCCGTGTTACCTGATCAACTTCCCGACAATGCCGTATGACCCGAACGACCCTGATGAATACCGCATCCCCTATGACTCGCCGGACATTCCGTACGACTGGGACCTGAAGTTTCATTAGGAGTTCCTCGCTTGAGCGATCCCGACGTTAGCTACCCGAACCAGCTGCCGATCACCCCGATCGGACGGCCGGTGGACGCCGATGTGACCCTGCCGGGCTCGAAGAGCATCACGAA
>SKTL01000369.1 GCA_007122555.1 Thermomicrobiaceae bacterium
ATGATCGACTGGGCGGCATCCGCGTTCAGGATCGGCATGCCATAGATCGGACTGGTCGTATCCGTGCGCGCTGCCGGGTTGACGACGTCATTCGCGCCGACCACCAGCACCACATCCGTACGCTGGAACTCGCCGTTGATTTGCTCCATCTCAAAGAGCTGATCATATGGAACGTTGGCTTCAGCCAGCAGGACGTTCATATGCCCCGGCATTCGGCCGGCCACCGGGTGGATCGCATATCGAACATTGATGTTGCGCTTGTCAAGCTCGTCAGCAAGCTCTCGGATCGCATGCTGCGCCTGTGCAACCGCCAGCCCGTACCCGGGAACGATGATCACGTTCTGGGCATAGCCGAGCATCACCGCGGCGTCGTCCGCTGTCGTTTCACGAATCGGCTTGGCTTCCGCGTCTCCAGCGGCGGCTCCGCCTCCGGCAGCGCCAAAGGCGCCGAAGAAGACATTGCTCAGCGGCCGGTTCATCGCCTTACTCATCAGAACGGTCAGCAACATACCGGACGCACCGACGAGCGCACCGGCCACCACCAGGATCTGGTTATCCAGCACGAATCCAGCAGCAGCGGCCGCGAGGCCGGTCATTGAGTTCCGCAGAGCAACGACGACCGGCATATCGCCGCCGCCGATCGGGATGACCAACGCCACGCCGAGCAGCAACGCAAGTCCAAACATCGCCCAGACGGTTGTGTTACCGCCATCCATGCCGACCAGGATCACCCAGGCTGCGGCGACACCGATGACGAGCAAGATGTTGATCGGCATTTGAATCGGGCTGCGAATGGCGCCGCTTGGAAGGATCTCGTGCAGCTTGCTGCCGGCGATCAGACTGCCGGTGAAAGCGACACACCCGACGGTGACGCCGAACGCGACGGAAAGCGCCTCGCCAGTCGAAACCACTCCGTCACGGGAGAACTTCAGGAACTCGGCGGCCGCGACAACGGCTGCGGTGCCGCCCCCCATGCCGTTGAACAGCGCAACAAGCTGCGGCATCGCGGTCATCTGAACCGAGCGGGCAAGATAGAGCCCGATTCCGCCGCCGATGAGCGTACCGAAAATGATCGCCCAGTAGGTCACGATCTCACGGTCGATAAGCGTCACCACGAAGGCGATCACCATCGCCGCGATTGCAAGCTGATTCCCCTGCCGGGCCGATGCCGGGGCGCTGAGTCGTTTCAGACCAATGACAAAGAGAACGGCAGAGATAATATAGGCGACCTGAATAGTCGCTTCTCGATAGTCCTCGATCATTGTCCCTCCACCGGCTTCTTCTTGAACATCTCCAGCATCCGGTCAGTGACCGCGAACCCGCCGACCGCGTTCCCGGCGCCGAGAACGACCCCGATAAATCCGAGGACGTGCAGCAACGTCGTGTCGGCCGCGCCGGCGACCAGCATTCCACCGATCAGCACGATCCCGTGAATCGCGTTGGTCGCGGACATCAGCGGCGTATGCAACGTCGCCGGCACCCGGTTGATCAACTCGATCCCGAGAAAGACCGTCAAGAGGAACACGTATACCGCGAGTACAAATTCAAGACTCACGCAGTCCCCTCCTTCTCCTTCATCCACGCCAGTGTCGGTTCGTGCAGAACCTCGCCGTCCTTCGTCAGCACGACACCCTTCGTGATCTCGTCTTCCATGTTGTACTCGAGCGCGCCGTCGGGCGCGATGTGCTCGAGCAGCGTTGCGATGTTCTTGGCGTACATCTGACTGGCGTGGAATGGCATCCTGGTCGGGAGATCGAATGGAGACATGATCGTGACGCCGTGTACGACCGTCGTTTCCCCGGGCGTGGTCACTTCGCAGTTGCCGCCCATCTCGCCCGCCATATCGAGAATGACCGACCCTGGCGCCATTTCCTTTACCGTGTCTTCCGTGATCAGAATCGGAGCGCGGCGTCCCGGTACGAGGGCCGTTGTAATCACGACATCGGACTTCATGGCGTGGGCGTGAATCGCTTCCTGTTCCTTCTTAATGTGATCCTCGGCGAGCTCCTTGGCGTAACCGCCCTCAGCCTCACCGGACTCTTCCATTTCAATGTCGATGAATTTCGCGCCGAGACTCTCGACCTGTTCCTTCACCACCGGACGGGTGTCGAAGGCCTCAACCTGCGCGCCGAGTCGACGCGCGGTCGCGATCGCCTGCAGGCCGGCGACACCGGCCCCGAGCACCAGCACCTTGGCTGGCGGAATCGTTCCGGCAGCGGTCATCAGCAGCGGGAAGAATTTCGGCAGATTACTCGCGGCCAGCAGGACGGCCATGTATCCGCCACAGGTGCTCATCGACGACAGCACGTCCATCGACTGCGCCCTGGTAATACGCGGAATCGCGTCCATACTCAGCGCGGTGACCTTCTGCTCGGAGAGCTTTACGACGTTCTCCTGGTTGGTCAGAGGCTGGAGCAATGCACACAGCGTCTGCCCTTCACGCAGCTGGGATATCTCATCGTCTGTCGGTCGCTGGATCTTCAGAATGACCTGCGCCTTTGAATAGACATCACCGGCCGCGTCCACCAGCGTGGCGCCGGCATCTTCAAAGGCGGAATCAGTGAATCCGGCAAGCTCACCAGCGCCCCGCTCGACGACAATCTCGAACGGCTTGCGTGAAAGTTGCCGGATCACGTCCGGAGTCAGCGATACACGCGTTTCACCCTCTCGGGTCTCACGCGGAACGCCAACCGTTAGTTTTGTGGCTGCATCCGTTTCTTCCGTCGGGGGCAAGACCGCAACTCCTCGACACTTGACGTGGAAGGCATCAACGGCTTCCACGTACCGACTGGACTATCCGTTTCGACTTCGATTCAATTCACTTGCCGGGAACCAGACGTGTGTTCTGTGTCAGTTCCAGACGCGCCCACTGTAGCCTACCGAGGGGGCTGATGGCCGTCAATGCAGGCACACACGAAAGCCTAAACCGGGCGTCGCTGACCGGTTCTAACTCCCTGGTTCATCCTGACTTGTCGGCGCCTCAGTGGGCAACAAACCCGAACCTGCCCGCAATGCCGGCAGGGTTCAGCCCTGGTGGTCCGCGACGACCTGCCGATATTCCTGATTTCGAACGTAATCAACGGTTCGCTGGCACGAGGCCAGCCACTGGATGACGTCTACTTGTGATCGATCGTAATACGGGATCATCCAGAGCGTCTTCCAGGACCGGATCGGAACGACCATGCCCTGATCCTCAAGCCGGCGAAGTTCGCGTTCTGACACGCTGGCCTTCTCCAGAGCTTCAGAGCGCTTGAGTTTCATCGAAAACCCCGGATCCTTCAGTTAACTCGTGACACAAGCTTCACTGGCGGTGGGCGAAACCCGCCCGCGCTCGCGTACACGCGTCGCGCGTGCGCTGGATTAATGATCTCAGCATTTATCAATCCCGGCGCCATTTGGCCACAATGCTCGCTGAGTGCGTCGACCAGCGATCGGTCCAGCGCACAGATCAACGACCGCAATGCGACCGTTTCCCGCTCACTATACACTACCAGATACAGCGGATCATTGATTCGCAGCTGAGGCGTCCCGAATTCCTCGGCCTCTGGCAGTTCATGCTCTTTGTAGACCGCCTGGACGCTACCGTCGAAGCGCATCAGCGCCATCGCGATCTGATGGGACAGCTCGTGCCGGAAGTACTCCAGCGCCGTTGCATCATGTTCAATCAGCAGTGTCAGCGCCTGCGACGGATCTTCAAGGTGAAGCCGGCCAGCAGACACTGCAATCGCTCCGTCAACCATGTTCCCGGCTGACAGGGCGAGGTCTTCAACCATTTCGATCATCTGCGCCATTTCCTGCCCCTTCTGATCACCGCTGGCTCCAGCGAAGACTGACCGCACCGGCCACGCGCTCGACTGCGATGAGATATGCTGCCTGCCGCATCGATATTTTTCGTCGTTCTGTCTCGCGCAGCACTGCGTCAAACGCATTGCGCAATTCCTGATCGAGCATCTTGCGGACCGTAGCGAGATCCCAGCGGTTACCCTGCAGCCCCTGAAGCCATTCGAAGTAGGAAACAACCACCCCACCGGCGTTGGCCAGAATGTCCGGAGCGATTTCAACTCCTCGCCGGTTCAGGATTTCCTCGGCATCGGCGGTCGTTGGTCCGTTGGCTCCCTCGACGATGATCCGGGCCCGAATGTCATCTGCGTTAGACGCTGTAATCTGTCCCTCAAGCGCGGCCGGAATCAGCACGTCACAATCGAGCGTCAGGACAGCCTCGGGCGGCAGCATCTGGGCATCTTCGCCGCCGTACTCCCTGAGCAATCGAGGCGGCTGGCACTGAACCGATTGCAGGATCCGTGGAATGTCGAGTCCGTTTTCGTTGTACAGGGCAGCGCTGACATCGGCGACGGCCACCACCTTCACCCCGAGTTCGTGCAGTCGCCGGGCTGCTTCGCTGCCCACCTTGCCGAACCCCTGAATGACCACCGTGGCGCTCTTGTGCGCAATGTACTGCTTCTCGAGCATGGCCATCGTGATCTGCGCGACCCCGCGACCGGTGGATTCGCCGCGACCAGGGATACCTCCGAGCGTGAGCGGTTTACCCGTAACGACAGACGGTTCGTGACGACCGACTCGTCGCTCGTACTCGTCGAGAAACCAGGCCATTATGCGCTCATCGGTGTTGACATCAGGCGCGGGAACGTCGACATGAGCGCCGATAAACGGCGCCAGCGCATTCGCATACGCTCTGGTGATCCTGGCGAGTTCCCCCGTAGACAGAACCGAGGGATCACAAACGACTCCGCCCTTTGCGCCGCCGTACGGCAGCCCAAGCAACGCGCATTTCCAGGTCATGAGCGCGGCGAGACCCCGAACCTCATCGAGATCAGAATCCGGATGGAACCGCATCCCGCCTTTACCCGGACCAAGAACTCTCGAGTGCTGCACGCGATACGCGGTGAACGCTTCTACTCGCCCGTCATCGAGCTCAACGGGCAGGGTAACGGTGACTTCTCGCTCAGGCTGGTCGATGAGATTAAACAGAGAGGAGTCGATTTCAAGCATCGCGGCGGCTTCGCGGACATATCGCTGACTATCGTGAAGCAGAACCGAACCGTGTCGTTCTACGACGCCGGTGCGTTCGTCCGTGGATGTCGTTCTCGCAATGGTCGACATGAGAATGTCGTCCTTTCTCCAGAATACCCGTTCGCTGCGGACACAGATTCGTCTATTCCGGAGTATGGAGCAGAACGCATGAGATTCCGGTGAAAACACCGGTTAACCATATGAGAATGTCATGAGAGGATTTGCAGCGCTGCGAACGTGGGGTTGAGGACGGCTACTCCGCCGACGTTAGATAATAGCCGATCCCGCTTCGCGTCCGGATGAACCGGGGGCGCGAAGGATCTGGTTCAAGCTTGTTCCGCAGGTACCGGATGTAGGTCCGAAGATAAGCGAGCTCGTCTCGATATTCCGGCCCCCAGACTTTCGCGAGCAGCTCGCCGTGCGTGATCACCTGATCGGGATGCTGCGCCAGCGTGAGGAGCAAACGGTATTCAGTCGGAGTCAGGCTGATCTCCTCGCCAGCGACACTGACGGTATAGCCCGCCTGGTTGATGACAAGATCATCGACTCTGATCTGTCCCGGATTCTCATCCAGACTGTCTATTGACGCCCACGAACTTCGTCGTAACACCGCCCGCACCCGGGCAATCAGTTCCTTGGCGCTGAACGGCTTGGTGATGTAGTCGTCCGCTCCGAGGGCAAATCCACGCAGCTTGTCTGCTTCCCGGGCGCGCGCCGTCAACATGATGATCGGAGTGGTGGAAAAACCGCGTATCCGCTCACAGACCTCGAACCCATCCACCGCGCCTGGAAGCAGCAGATCAAGAATGATCAGATCGGGCGACTCGACCGCGGCGAGTTCGACAGCCGACTGCCCGTCGTTCGCCACGATGACCGTATGCCCGATCGATTTCAGCAGGGTCTCGATCAGCCG
>SKTL01000301.1 GCA_007122555.1 Thermomicrobiaceae bacterium
CGCTGCGATATCCAGGCAAGCAACACGCCGATCGGCCAGAAGAGGGCGGTCAGGATAATCGCGGCGACCTCCAGCGCTCCCGGCGTCTTGTCACCGGATACTGTCTCGGATCGAGGCTCCTCAGCAGCTTCCGGGGCTCGACCTCTCAATTCGAATGCAACGTCCTGCGGGTGTCCAAGGCGATCGAGCGCGTTTCGCACATCAGCTTCGGACGCAGACGCAGGTTCGCCGACCGCTTCAACAATATGAAAGTAGAGATCATCGCGGATCTCGGCGCGCTCCGCCGGTGGTCGATCCTGTAGCTCGCGTTCGACCTGTTCCAGATACTGGTGAATCAGGTGTTCAGGGCTGCTCTGATTCATTGTGTCTCTCCTGACGCTCATCGATGATCGCATCTACCGCATCGCGGAACAGTTCCCACTGCTGCCGGTAACGCTGCAGCGCATCGGATCCGGTCGGGGTCAGCCGGTAATACTTCCGCGGCGGTCCGGCGCTCGACTCACGCCACTCAGTCTGAACCAGTCCATCACGGCGCAACCGGCTCAGCAACGGGTACATAGTCCCTTCCGAGATGAGCAGACCGTCAGCCCGCGAAAGCTGCTGAACGAGCTCGAATCCATAGTGTTCACGCCTGTCTAGCAATGCCAGAACGCAGAACTCTATGACGCCTCGTCGCATTTGTGATCCGAACCCATTCGTATTCATGGGCAGACAATAGCAGAAGCTACCGTGTTACGCAAGGTACTGTGCGCCGACCAGTAGCTCGGGGACTCGTCGGAACCTGTAGAATTAACCGCAGGAGTCAACGGGAGGAACAGGTGAGCGAGCGAGACAAGCGACTGGCAATTCTGATTATTGCGCTGCTGTTGCTGATTCCGGTCGCCTTCGCCGGAATATCATTCCTCGTCGGATTTCTCATCAACCAGTTTGCCTGAACCAGCGAAGAAGCACGGTCGCAAGCGTTCAACAACGGGGGCGCCGCTGTCGCGTCAGAACGGCACGATTGCATAAGCGCGGACGGGGATCGCGGATCCGCGACGAATCGGCAACGGCGCGGCGTGAAACTGGTAATGGTCTGAATCCAGCGCAGACAAACCACACAGATTCTCGACGATGGGAACTCCATTGCGCAGTAGCGTCGCGTGAACAGGCCGTTCCATATCCTGAGTATCATCGATGTTCCAGGTATCGATCCCGACGATGAGCGCGCCTTCATCAACCAGCCGTGAGGCCAGGTCCCCGCTGATGAATGGTCCAGGTTCAAGATAGTCAGACTCCGGCCAGCGCTCGTCCCAACCGGTCCAGAACAGCACTGCCCGTCCTCGAATGTCTTTTCCGTTCAAATAGGATTCGTCGATCGTTCGCCGGCCGCTCGTCGTCGCGTCTCGCGCGTCGATTCGCAACCCCGGAACGCCGACGGTGGCTGAAAGCGGCAGGGATGAGAGATCGGGCCCATCAGCGAATCGGTGGTACGGGGCGTCCATGTAGGTGCCGCTATTTCCGGTTATGGAATATCGTTGCACCAGAAACTCGGCATCTCCCTCGTATGCGTCTCGCGATTCCTCACGGCTGAGAAGGGTCGACACCTCCATTCCGGGCAGACCGGGATACATCGGAATTGTCCCATCCATCGGCTGAGTCAGATCAACCACGTGCGCGGACTCCATCGTGCGCCCTCTTTCCTCGTTTCCGGGGTGTTCGGGTCTGTTTCTTCATGCGGCCGCTCCCAACACCACAGCCTAACGCATTTGACAATCGGAACCCACCCCAACGCAGATACCGAGGGTGGAGTCAGCCGTTAACTGGAACAGGAATGGAACGAACGCATGCCCGTGCAATAATTCGAACAGTCGCAGGTGGTTCTTGACAGGCGAGAAACTGAAGGACAGCTGATATTCCATGATCGATCCTCTCAGAAACAGCAGGGCCGCGATCATCTCGCGCAGAGGGCCGGCAATCCATGCTCGAACCAGCGTTTTCGGCGTGATCACGCTGATCCTGGCGCTAGCCGGATGCGGAACGATCGGCAATGATGACGGCAACGGCGAATTCTGGAGCCCGTTTAGCAGCCAGTCCGCCTGGGATGTCGGCGATGGACGAATCCGCGTGGAGATGAGCGGTTACGAGCGTGGCCACGACCCCGGCGGTTCAGCAGAGTTCACCGTCAAGATCGAAAATCGTCGTGATCAGCCGGCGGAACTGGATATCTGCGCCAAACTGATCGACGAAACGGAAATTCTTCAGAGCTTCGAGCAGTTCCACGTCAGTATCCCTCCGGATGGCAGCGATACGACAACCTTCAACGTGACGTTCGACGAAGAGACGGAGCCCCGCGCTTACGGGTTCGCGGTCGTCATCGGTGAAATCGGAGCGCTTGTTCACACCGTTCGGGTCGGTATCCCCGACGACGAAGCCGGACCGTGGCTTGACGCTGATGAGCTAGTTTGCGATTGATAGAGTATTCTCTGGGTCGCTTCTACCAGATAACACAACGAGAAAGGGTTCCTATGGCTGAACAGAACAACGTGTACCAGACGAGAATCCAGCGAGCTCGGGACCTCATGCGCGATGAGGGTCTGGATATGCTCTTCATCGGGCCGTCATCAGACTTTCGCTACTTCACCGGGCATCCAGTCAAGCAGAGCGAGCGACTGACCGCCCTGCTGATCCCTTACGACGGAACTCCGACGGTCGTCGTACCGCAGCTGGAAGCCCCGCTTGTGGCTCACCTCGGAGACGATTTCGAATACGAAATCTGGACCGAGACCGAAAACCCGATTGATCGCGTCGTGGAACGCGTACGTCGAAGCGGGTCCGAAGCAATCGCGATCAACGACCAGATCTGGGCTGGATTCGTCATTCAGCTTCAGCACGAACTCCCGAACCGATCATACGCCCGTGGCGTAAACGTCTTGAAGCAGCTTCGATCGGTCAAAGACCAGTTCGAGCTTGACCTGCTCAAGGAAGCGTCTCGACGGACCGACAATGCCTGGGAATCGTTCATCAAGAGTGTGAAGGTTATCGGTCGGACTGAGGAAGAGGTTGCCGAAGACCTTAAAGGTGCGCTGGCCGATCATGGAATGCCGGATGTCGCTTTCTGCATCGTCGCCAGCGGGCCGAACGGCTCGTCACCGCACCACCACACTGCCGATCGTCGGATTCAGGCTGGCGACCCGATCGTCATGGACTTCGGCGGCATCCACGAAGGCTACTTTTCTGACGTCACCCGGACGCCGGTCGCCGGCCATGTTCCGGACGACAATTTCACGACTGCCTATGACATCGTTCTTGAAGCCCAGCAAGCTGCGTTCGAGAAGATTGCGCCGGGAGTTCCATGCCAGGACGTTGACCGGGCCGCCCGCAAAGTGATCACCGATCACGGGTACGGCGACTACTTCATTCATCGGGTGGGGCACGGAATCGGAATGACCGGGCATGAAGACCCGTACCTGGTTGAGGGCAATGCGGAACCGCTACAGGCTGGCATGGTGGTATCCGACGAACCGGGGATCTACATGCCGGGCAAATGGGGTATCCGGATCGAGGACTCCGTTGCAGTGACAGCGTCCGGCGGCGAACGCTACAACCATGTTTCCCGGGAGATAACGATCCTGGAGTAATGGATCAGTCCGCCCGGGCGATGTCCATATGAACGCTGTTTCGCCCCCCAAGCTTGGCGGCGTACATCGCCCGGTCGGCCTCACCGATGAGTTCATCAGTGCTTTTCCCGTGCATCGGATACAGGGCGATCCCGATCGAAACAGTGATAGTCGTGGAATGCCCGTTGAATACGAACGGTTCAGATGAGATTACGCCTCGCAAGCGTTCGGCAATCTCCACGGCTTGCTCGGCCGAAACTCCGTGGAACACCATTGCGATCTCGTCACCCCCGTACCGAGCTAACAGATCGCCCTCACGCAGAGCGGTTCTCAAGCGACGCGCCACCTGTTTGAGCATCTCATCGCCAAAGAGGTGACCAAACTGATCATTGACACCCTTGAAGTTGTCAAGTTCAACAAGCAAGAATGCGGACGGCGGTGAGTTCGGATCGCCCGCGAGAGCGTGCAGGTGGTGGATAAGAGCCCGTCGGTTTGCAATGCCAGTAAGTGGGTCAGTCATCGCTTGAAGCTCAAGTCGCTCCCGAATGGTGATCTGTTCGATGAGTAAACCAAGGTGCGCGGCGATGCTCTCGGCAAACTGCAAAGCACCGTCATCGAGCGGTTGAGTCTCGTCAACCTGAATGTCGAGCAATCCGACTGGGGCTCCTTCAGATCGAATGACCGCGACGGCTTCGCTGACCACTCGTTCATCGTACTCGAGATACTCTGTGGATTGAGACACATCCTGAGCGAGTATTGAACGATTCTCGCGAAAGGCCACGCCACATAACCCGGAGTTCACCTGAAACTCTACTGGCGTCGCTTCCGAGGACAGGTAGTTCCGATAACCACGCAAGGTTCTGTCCGTGGAGTCAACCTCGCCCACAGTCACTATCCGGTAATTGAGGTAATTGTAAAGACGTGATGAAACAAGCTCGTAGGCTTCCTCCAGCGAACCTCGACCGGACATCAGTCTTGAAAGGTCGTGGAACAATTCCAGTTCCACCAGGCGGCGCGCCGAACTCGTAACATCCTGAAACACAAGCTGTACCCGCTGTTCGGTGCTTTCCAGGCTCCATGGATCCGGGAACGTCAGACGCCGCGCATAGCAGGAAACGCGACGGCGCTCTCCATTCTTGCGGGAGAGCCAGAGCTCAACTGGCGCAGCTGGCGTATCTGACGCGAGATTCGACCATTCATCCCAGGGGAGATCATCCGGCGGCAGGAACCAGTCGACAATTGATTGTCCGATTACCTCGTACTGATCACGCCCGGTGATCTGCTCGACTGCCGGATTCGACCGTTCAACGGTTCCGTCAAGGTGGCAAACCACGACCCCATCGGGCGACGATTCCACATGCTCGCGGTAGAGTCGGTTCGACCGGCGGATTTCCGTCTGAAGCCAGAGCGTCCCGAGCGCAGCCGCAACGATCGACGCCAGCGCATCGGCAAGGACGAGGTCATACTGTTCGAACGTGGCCTCGCTCATGAAGTAGAAACTCAGATGACCATAGAGCCGGTTGGAGTCCCGCACGGGCAGCCAGGCAATCTGCTTGATTCCGATCTCGCGGGCGGCTTCGGGCGCAACCAGGCGGAAACTGCTGCTCGTCTCGTTCGCGGTCAGCCAGTTGGTGGAAAGCTCCCTGGGCAACTGCTCGTACACATCGAGAAGCGCCGGACTCTTCTCCTCAGCGCGCGCGATGTAGTCTCGATCCAGACCAGCAGAACCAATACATCGGATCTGGTCATTCTCTCGGTCGATCGACCACATTGCCAGAGCATCCGCGCCAAGAATCAGACTGCCAGCCTCGACAAGCCGATCGAGCCAGCCCGGCGAACCGGTTCGATGACCGGACGCAACCGCCAGCTCGTGCAGCGCCGTCATTTTTCGGAGTCGGTCGCGCGCCTGCTGGCGAGATTCGGTGTGGACAGCCTGTGCGAATGCGAGGGCTCGTTCGATGTCCGCCAGCACCAGCGGCTCATACTGGATAAGGTCGACTCCAGCCCCGAAGAGAGTGGGAGCGGCGATCGTGTTTGATTCGATCAAGCCAATAAGGACGACCCCTTCAGGCAGATGGGGTCGCAGATCGTGGACAGATCCGTTCGCACCTTCAGAGAAGATACTCTCGAAGACGATAACGGCATCCCAGGGAAGGGGGCGGTCGACGTCGCTCGTTCCAGCAATTGACGAGCGGTGATCCCAGCTAACGCCAGCCCGCTCCACCAGGTGTCCCACTGTGGCGGCGCGCCGATATTCGGGATGGACAATCAGGACGCCGCGGCCTGAACCGGAACTTGACTTCGTCACCTGTTACTCCGGCCTCGGGGCACATCGTTCA
>SKTL01000089.1 GCA_007122555.1 Thermomicrobiaceae bacterium
GGTAGATGCCGGCGCCCAGCAGGACTGCCGCGGAGATGATCCAGGCGTTCGCGGTCAGCCAGCTGCTTCGGTCGACCACGTAGTGCATACCCGCGTCGCCGAGATGCACCAGAATTCCAAACGCCATCCAGACGGCGATGTACCCGGAAAGCAGAAGCAGCACGAGCTCCAGAGACCGTTCCTGTTGACGGACAATCCCGCGAAACAGCGAGATCAGCGGCAGCGTTGTCGGCAACATCATCGCCACCACCATGAGCGTCCATCCGCCAACGAAGAGCGACATCGTCGCCGGACTCTCCAGGAATCCGACGCCACCCGCCAGATGATCGTGACTGACATAGCGATTATGCGGCGAGCGTCCCAGCATCCAGAGACTCAGCCAGGCCAACGTTATGATTCCGGACATGACGACCAGAAACGGAACCTGGTTCTGCTCTGTTTGTCGACTGAACGCTGACATGGCTGGAGTCTCCTTCCGTGGTCGCTGCTACCGGTTGCCGGTTCGTTACGCCTCGAACCGGAACGTTCCCTGGATCGCGTTGTGATCCTCAAGATCCACGTCCTTGATGCCGTACACGGCGCTGTTGCGCTTGAAGTGCGATGCCTTGGAGACATACGCCGGCGAGCCGGGGATCGTCGTGAAAACGGTCTCGTGCAACGTGGTGACCTCGCCGGTTGGACCGACGTACGGCGTCATCTCCGCATCCACGACTGACCCGATTTTCAAGGTCCCTTTGCCCTCGACAACCCGAACGCTGATTGGCGTCTGTTCGACCGCCACCACTTCGCCGACAAGACTGGCGACGTCGGCAAGCGGGCCGCCCAGTTCTCCGGTGAAGGCGTTCAGGATTGCGTCGCGTTGTGCCGCGGATGCGCCGTCGTCCACGAAGAGGACGACTTTCCAGTTCCCGTCCAGTGCGTTGCCCGGGATAAACCCCGCCAGGGCAAACGTGTGACCGGAGACGTCCACACCGTTCACCGTCCCATCTTCGATGTGGTAGGCAACCACACCGTCGCACGTCCCTCCATCCGGCATTTCGCCGATCCAGCAGGGACACAGGACTTCGCAGCTGCAGACTTCCAGTAACTGCCCTTCGATCTGGTAGGCCATGACGAAACCTCCCTTGCATTGATCCGGGCGGGGGACCAAGGATCGTCCCCGCCCGACTTTGGATAGTTGCCGATGTATCCAGACTAATGTGAATCCGCGCGCGGGATATCGTGGAAATCCCGTAGTTGCTTCTCGCGGCCTCGTAATTTAGGTCTGGAAAGGAAGTGCGGGGTGCTTACGTACTACGACCGCTGGCGTTCAGCCAGACCGTTCTCGACGCACCAGGCGGCGATCTGCGCCCGTGACGTCAGGTCCAGGGTTGAGAGGATTGCGGTGACATGAGTCTCGACGGTGCGTTCGCTGATGCTCAGCACGTCGGCGATCTCCCGGTTGCTATTGCCCGCCGCGATCAGCGCAGCGACCTCGCGCTGGCGACGGGTAAGACCGCCCGATGCCTTCTTGGCGGACTGGAGCAGGGTGGGCGCCCAGCCTTCTGGCGCCTGTGCGTGCGCCACGGTCAGGAACCGCTCTTGTCTATCCGGATCAGCCAGTGTTTCCCCGATCTCATCGATCAGCGAGTGCGCCTGGTGGAACTCCTCCGACGCTCGAAGCCGGTGGCCAAGTGCGGAGTGCGCGATGCCGAGTTCCCGATGAAGTCGCCACAGCAACGGTCTTGCTCCCTGCTCCCGGGCGACTTGCTGGGCGGGGGTGAGCCAGGATACCGCGTCCTCGTGTTGCTCCAGCTCAATCAGCGCCCGTCCGCGCAGCAGTGACAATCGAGGAGCTGGACGTTCTTTACTTGCGTATGGTGTTGCGTCAAGCATCTGATCGACCAATTGAATTGCCCCCGCCGGATCGTTCCGAATGAACGCCAGTTCAATTCGAGCCCGCCAGATTTGTCGCTCCGCCATTGTCAGTACCGAAGCTTCTGTTTTCCAGTTTGTACCGAGCACCGCGACTGCTCTGTCTGGTTGTCCCCTCTGGAGTTCCGCCAGCGCAAGAAGTCCGGCATTCGCCTGGATCCAGACGCGAGATCCTGTCTCCCGCGCAATCGCCAGTGCTTCTTCCAGTTCAGCTCTCGCGATCTGGGGATCCAGAAGATCGAGGAACAATGAGCCTTTGAGATGGTAAGCGGCGCACAACCACTGGCGATGTTCGATTTCCTCGGCGCCGGAGATTCCACGCTCGACTGCGTCAAAGGCGGCCTGGTAGTTACCGCGTGAGCCGTTGCTCGAGCAGTAACACATCAGCGCATAAATCTCCCCGGAGCGATAGCCGATTTCCCTGGCCGTTTTCAGCGCGTCCTCGACGTTCGCGATACATTCATCGAGTGTCATTCTGGCTGGCGCCATCGTGTCGGTCTGGTATATGCCGCCACAATGCACAAGGTTCGCCAGAATGGACGACATCGTCTGTTGATCTCCAATCACCTGAATCAGGTCTCTGGCTCGTTCGAAGTGCCGCAGCGCGTCAATCAGATTCCCTCCCATAGCGAACGTCATGGCAAGAAGATCTTCAGTTGTTGCGATGCCAGACCGATCTCCGATGTGTTGGAACATTGCCAGGGCCCGCTCGTGGTGCTTTCGGGCGCGCTCTGGGTCTTCATTGTTGAGGTACCAGTTTCCCATCCTGTTCAGACTGTGGGCAGTAAGGGATTGGTCATTAATCCGCTCGGCGAGGTTCAATGATTGCTCCACGTACTCACCGGCGCGCTGGTAATCGCGGCTGGCCCAGAGCTCGGCCAGCCGAATCAGAGCATCCCACTCCGCATGCGGGTTGTCCGTCTCAAGCGCGGTTCGGAGTTCCGAGACGTAATCAAGATTGGCCGCATCGAACTCGCCGGAAACCTCGTATGCCCAGCCTCTCAGGCGCAACGCTTCCATTACTTCCTCGGGGGTCAGCGAAACCGGAGCGGAAATCACCGGGCTCAAGTGCTCAATAATCGAATGAGGCGCATAGAACTTGCGGGCCTGGCGGGCCGCTTCGAGCGCCCAGCGTTCAGTTCGCGGATCTTCCGCCCGCCAGAAATGCTCGGCGATTGTCGCCGGGTCAGCATCCGGCATGTTTGTCAACGCTTGGGCGACTCGCCGATGCTGCATCTGCCGCCACGGCAGCGGAAGACTGGAATACAGCACCTCCCGAACCAGTGCATGACGGAAGCGAAGCCGCGAACTGTGAGATGACTGCTCCAACAGGAAGACGTCCATCCCTCGCTGTACGATCTGCGACATCGCAAGTTCGTCCAAACCGGTGATCGACAGCCAGAGGTCTGTCCGGATCTCATATCCCAGTATCGCCCCGATCTGAAGCGCGTCACGGGTTGACTTGTCAAGCTGGTCGAACCGTCGCAAGAGTACCTGCCGTATGAGGAACGGTATTTCGATGTCGGTGAATGGCGCCAGCCTCCAGCCGCCGTTCTGAACGTTGAGCACGTCCGCCATCTCCATCGATCGAAGTAGTTCAACGATGAAGAATGGGTTGCCGTCAGTCCGGCGTTCGAGTTCGTCGACTAGTCGCTCGCAGTCGTCATCAGGGAGTTGGTAGCGACTGGTGACAAGTAGTCGAACGTCCGGGTTGCCGAACCGGCGAAGGTCAATTCTGTCTGCCCTGGATTCGCGTACGAGGTGTGGCAACGTGTGATAAAGGGGTTGCGTGTTGGTGATCTCATCGTTCCGGTAGGTCGCAATCACGATCACCGGAATGCTTCGCAGAGATCGGCTGGCGAACCGAAGAAGTTCCAGACTCTCTTGGTCGGCCCAGTGAATATCTTCCAGAACCAGTACCACCGGGCCGAGTATGGCGGCGTTCTGTAGTCGCTGCTTGACGTCCTGAAACAAGGCAGGCTGGTCCGGAAGCGATGAGAGATGCTCCTCACTGAACCAGCGTGGCGCGTCTGGATCATTCTGCTCAAGCGATGACAACGCTTCCCTCCATGGGGCGTACGGAGGCGGGGAGGAAACGTCGTAGCAAATACCAGTAAGGACTATCGCGCCAGCAGCATCGGCTTCCGAGACGAAATGTTCAACGACCGTAGTCTTGCCGATCCCCGCTTCACCTCCGACCAGAACGAGACGCCCGTGTCCGGCGCGCGCGGAAGCAAACGCGGCCGAGAGTGTTCGTAACTCGTGGTCGCGGCCGACGGGTTGCGGAGGCCTCGTTTGGTGGAGTTCGAACTCTGGCACGATATGCACCAAATCTTACCGCTGCACCAGCGAGTCGACCTGAAATAGATGAGTTACTGATGAGTTTAGCAGGCGACTGCAAATCAGATGAAGTTCGATTCCGCCAACGTCAGACGATCGCACTTGAACTCGCCAGGTGGGAGGTTGCCATGTGGTCGGCGCTAGACAGATCGGCGATGGTTCGGGCGAGTTTCAGGACGCGGCGCCTGGATCGGGCGAGGAGTCGAGGCTTTCGAAGGCGACATCGACGAGGCGCGCCTGCTTCGCTCAGGAACCATCTTCGCGCTTTTGTCGTTCTGGGCAGCTCGACGTTCTCAACGCAAGCAGGCTACCCGCGTCGGGTAGCCCGCTTGCCAGACAATCAATATGTGACGAATCTGGCTCCACGACCAGGAGTATCTGGATGCTCCGCTACTTTGCCTCCAGATCGAAACGATCGAGATCCATCACCTTGCTCCAGGCCGCAACGAAGTCCCGCACGAACTTCTCCTGCGCGTCATCGCTTGCGTAGACCTCTGCGAGCGCCCGGAGCTGCGAGTGGTAGCCGAAGATGAGGTCGACTCTGGTCGCAGTCCATCTGCGCTGGCCAGTGGCGGCATCGATGCCTTCGTAGAGCTGTTCATCGGCGTTCGACTCCCGCCACTCCGTGCTCATGTCGAGCAGGTTGACGAAGAAGTCGTTGGTCAGCGTCTCGGGCCGATCGGTGAAGACGCCGTGCTGGGCCTGCTTGAAGTTGGCGTTGAGCGCCCGCATCCCGCCAACCAGCACCGTCATCTCCGGGGCGGTCAGCGTCATCAGGTTTGCGCGTTCCACCAGCAGGTGTTCCGGTGACGTCATCCTCTTCGACTTGACGTAGTTGCGGAACCCGTCGAAGACCGGTTCCAGATACTGGAACGAGTCGACTTCGGTCTGCTCTGCCGATGCATCGGTGCGACCCGGGGTGAACGGGACGGTAACATCGAAACCGGCCTTCTTTGCCGCCTGCTCCACCGCGGCGCACCCGCCGAGCACGATCAGGTCAGCCAGCGAGACCTTCTTGCCATCGGACTGAGAGCCATTGAACTCGTTCTGAATCTGTTCGAAGGTGTGCAGCGCCTTCGCCAGCTCGGGCGGGTTGTTGACTTCCCAGTCCTTCTGCGGAGCGAGGCGAATGCGCGCTCCGTTGGCGCCGCCGCGCATGTCGGTTCCGCGGAACGTAGCCGCCGATGCCCAGGCGGTGGAGACCAGCTGAGAAGTTGACAGGCCCGAGGCGAGAAGCTTTGCCTTGAGCGCGGCAATGTCGTTCTCGTCGATCAGCGGATGGTCGACTGCCGGAACCGGGTCCTGCCAGAGCTGAGGCTCCGGAACCCACGGGCCGAGATAGCGATCAATTGGCCCCATGTCACGATGCAGCAGTTTGTACCAGGCCTTTGCAAACGCGTCCGCGAGTTCGTCCGGATTCTCGTGGAATCGACGGGCGATTGGTTCGTAAATCGGATCGACCTTCAGCGCCAGGTCAGTCGTCAGCATCATCGGCGCGTGACGCTTGGACGGATCATGCGCGTCGGGCACGGTCCCCTGCGCATCGGCGTCCTTCGGCGCCCACTGGTGCGCGCCTGCAGGGCTTTTCACGAGCTCCCATTCGTAGTTGAAGAGGTTAGCCAGGAACTCGTTGTCCCATTTGGTCGGCTCGGTGGTCCAGGCGCCCTCGATTCCGCTGGTGGTGATGTCGTTACCCTTTCCGCTGCCGTAGCTGGACTTCCAGCCCAGTCCCTGCTGCTCGATCGGAGCTGCTTCTGGCTCGGGACCGACGTACTCTTTCGGCGCCATGCCATGTGACTTGCCGAACGTGTGCCCTCCAACGATTAGCGCGAGTGTCTCCTCGTCGTTCATCGCCATACGGGCAAAGGATTGCCTGATGAATTTGGCTGATTCGAGTGGATCGGGATTGCCCTGCGGCCCTTCCGGATTCACGTAGATCAGTCCCATGTGATCGGCGGCCATTGGCCCCTTGAGATTGCCCTCTTCATCGTGACGTTCAGATCCGAGCCACTCCTCTTCTGCGCCCCAGTCGATATCCTCTGGTTCCCAGACATCCTCTCGCCCGAAGCCAAAGCCGAATGTCTTGAATCCCATCGACTGCATGGCGACATCGCCGGCGTAGACGAGCAGATCAGCCCATGAGAGTTTCTGGCCGTACTTCTGTTTGATGGGCCAGAGCAACCGGCGCGCCTTGTCGAGGTGGGCATTGTCCGGCCAGCTACTGAGCGGCGCGAAACGTTGAGCGCCAGTGCCGCCGCCGCCACGGCCATCGACCACGCGATAGGTTCCTGCGGCATGCCAGGACATCCGGATGAAGAGTGGCCCGTAATGTCCGTAGTCGGCCGGCCACCACTCCTGCGAGTCAGTCATCAGGTTGATCAGATCCTGTCTCAGCGCTTCGACATCGAGCTTCTTGAATTCTTCGGAATAGTCGAAATCCTCGCCCAATGGGTTGGACAGCGCCGAATGCTGATGCAGCACTGAAAGATCGACCTGATGCGGCCACCAGTCTTTGATCGACCGAGGCGTCGCGCCATCTGGAGTTGGGGCTGGGATTACCGGGTTTTCGCTTTCGCTGTTACTTGCGGTCTTCTTGTTCTCATCAGACACGCTGATTGAACTCCTTTCTGCTTATCCGTAAGCCAATGTGCTGTTGCTCTCGAATCCGCTTGCGCTGGGCTCAGGGTCGAGGCGCCATGCTGGCGCGGCGCGAGCTGAGCAGGGTTCACGATCGCGGAGTGGACGAGTGTCTCGACGGTGGCCCTGTGCGATCGGAATCAGGGTACGACCTCGTTCTCTTCGATGATGGAGCGTGAACCGTTGGCGACCGCCAGTCATGGGGTTTCGAATCTCCGTATTGCGCACATGGATCGAGCGGCGCGTACGTGGTAACGCGGTCCGCTCGAGCGCATCGATCCAAGGCGGTTGCCCAGCATTCTGCAGGTAGCGGTGCAACCGTTGCCGATCGGGCGTGAACCAGAGGAGTCTCTCTGAATCGTTCGCTGAAGCGCGGCCCGAGCACAAACCGGTCCTAGCTTAGGCCGCAGCGAATCGTCTGTCAATCGAAAAACGCGAAAAGCCCGGGCACGCGGCGTTACGATTTCGTGTCATCGATCTTCAGGGAGCATCCGGACACATCCGCACGCCCGTCGGCGATACTGCAACGCTCCGGCCGGCTTGGGCGTTTCGACCTGGCCGGCGGCGGAGAGGACCGCAGTGCTCCGCGGAGGCCGCAAAGCTACAGTTGCTGGACGGCGGCTTTGAGCACGCGGTCTCCATCTTCGTCACGGCGACCTTACCCCTGGATTTCGGCCGATCCCATGCTTGCCCTGAGCCTTACGAGGGTTTCGAAGTGAGACAGGTCCGGCGGCAGCCGGACGAGACCTTTGGCATACGAATCGTCCGGCTCCGGCTTCGCACGTCGTCAAATTAAGCGCCCGCCGCCATGATCGCATTCTCAAGCCATACAGCGTTCGTCCCAAAACAGCCACCAGGGCGATGCGGGAAAGATTGAAAAAAGCCCCGCCCGCATTGAACAATCAGATTCAGACTGAAAGAGCGATTCGAGCGTGCTCCAGCATAATTCGTTGCTCTGCGCTGGCGATGTTGTACCGAGCTCGATCAAGTGAATCCGCGCTTACCGAAATCGATCCGATTCCAAATCTCACAAGTAGCTCGGCATATTCCGGATGCACCGAAGGCGCCTGACCGCAGATTGATGACTGCAGGCCGAGCCGGTGACACTCGTCAATGATCCCCTTAATGGCGCCGGTCACCGCCAGATCGCGTTCATCGAAGAGCGGGGCAAGTTCGTCGTTATCTCGGTCGACTCCAAGCACGAGTTGCGTCAGGTCGTTCGAGCCGATTGAAACACCAGCAATACCCATCGCCGCGTATTCTTCAAGCCAGTAAACGATCGAGGGTACTTCTCCCATGACCCAGAGCTGGAATCCGGGCTCGGACGTCAGACCAGAATCGTCGATGATCCGCATGCATGTGCGCATCTCGCTCCCGGTGCGCACGAACGGCAGCATCATGTGTACATTGGGGAAACTCTTGCGCACGCGCTGGAGCAATTTAAGCTCGAGACGAAACAGGTCAGGTTCGCTGACATACCGATATACGCCGCGGTAACCGATCATCGGGTTCTCTTCGTGCGGCTCGAACTCATCTCCTCCGGATAACCCACGGAACTCGTTGGTGCGGAAGTCCATTGCACGGTAGATAATTGGTCGCGGGTGGAACGCCTGTGCGATGATTCGCACCTGCTCTTCCATGCGATCGACGAACTCGTCTCCACGTCCTTGTTCCATTAGCCGTCGTGGGTGGGTGCCTTGTAAAGCGCTCAGTATCATGAATTCAGCGCGAAGCAGCCCGACGCCGTCAACATGCATTGCGGCGACCCTGGTCGCTAACTCCGGCTCCGCTAGATTGACATACAGCTTCGTCGCCGTAACCAGTCTGGACGAGACCGCGGACGAACCGGCGCCGTCGGTGGTCGTGGCCTGCGCCGCATGCTCAAGCGTCTGCCTGGCTTCACCCTCCAGGATGACGCCCCCGGCGCCATCGACCGTCACGGTCATTCCATCGCTGAGAACGGACATGGCGGTGCGCGCGCCAACGACACATGGGAGGCCAAGCTCTCGCGATACTATTGCTGCGTGGGACGTCATCCCTCCGCTCTCGGTTACGATGGCGGCCGCACGTCGCATAAGCGGCACCCAGTCCGGCGAAGTCATTTTCGTAACGAGGATTTCTCCCGGTCTGAGCTTCTCTGCCTCTTCGAGTGAGGTCACCAGTCTGACCGTTCCGACTGCTCCGCCAGGGCTGGCGCCGAGTCCGCGCACAAGTTCCCGTTGTGTTTTTGGCATTTCGGCTGTTGTCGTGAGTTCGGCCAGCCCAGTAACCGGGCGGGACTGGACGATATATGTGCGATCACCCTCAATCGCCCATTCAACATCCTGAGGAGCACCGTAATGCGATTCCGATTTCCGCACCAGTTCCGCCACGGTGCGGATCTCGTCCTCGGTCAATACCTGGCTACCCGCCTCTTCGGGGGATAACTGCATCCTGACGTTTCCCGAGGTGCGGTCTCGTTTCATCATGATCGCCTTGTGCCCGATATGGATACTGCGAGTTGCGAGATCATGTTTCGCAACGTTGTAGTGATCAGGCTCTACTTCCCCGGCGACGACGACCTCTCCCAGGCCAAACGCTGCCTCGATCACAATCGTGTCGGGGTCTCCACTTGCGGGATCAACCGAGAACGCAACGCCAGATTTGTCCGATTCAGCCATTTCCTGAACGATGACCGCGATCTCCGGTTCGCCCAGGAGTTCAAGGCGCTTCCGGTAAAAGATCACCCGAGGGCTGTACAGAGACGCCCAGACATCCTTGACCCGCCGGGCAAGTTGGTCCTCGCCCAGAACATTGAGGAAGCTGCGATTCATGCCGGCGAAAGACGCCTGAGCCGTGTCTTCCATGGTTGCGGAAGATCGGACCGCTACCAGCGTTTCCTCACTTTCCGGTGCGCTGGTTCGTTTGCAGAGTTCCCGATACGCCTTGTCGAGCTCTGAACGAGTTGCTTCGGGAAGTGGGGCCTCATGGATTCGCGCCTGAATGGACTGGGCCGTAGAGCGCAGGCTGAAGGTGTCGTCCACATCAACAATGTCCAGCGCATCTGATATCTCGTCTACCAACTGGTCTTTGGCGAGAAACGACCGGAACGCCTCAGCGGTAACCACAAATCCCGGTGGTACAGGGAGGCCTGCGCGAACCAGCTCTCCCAGATTCGCGCCTTTTCCTCCCGCCAGCGGGATGTCTTCTTTCGATAGATCGTCAAACCAGCGAATATGATCTGTCATAATCCGGTCCTCCTGATGGGCGACTGAAACGCAAAGTGGTCGGTCACGAAGAGTAGGCGGGTCGTGTCGATCGTCGACCTGTGAAGTAACTCTATAGCTTCGCTCACGACAGAACCGATACATTTTCGGGTTGGCGCGCTACAGATCTGTGGCAGGCGCCGTTCCAGCTGGACCGGCGCGCTATCGCAGACAAAGCGCCGGCGGGAGATCCGTTCGCGGTCATCGTTGTTACGGTGTCGCGAACGCCACCCTGCCCCCTATCCATCCTATCCTTCCTGACACGTATGCTCGTGATCGTCTATATCGTGACGAAGATGTTGCGACTTGCAACTCGTTTTGCACGCCGCTGCCCCGTTCGGGGTTACACAATCAAGGAAAGATCGGGAGATAATGAGCTCCTCTGGCCTAGGCGTGATCCGCAGTGCGCGAAACTTCGCGAAACCCGCGGGAGTTTCAGTCGCCACGTTTGGATTTGGACAGCATCAAAGTAGCACTGTGGAGTACATTCGAATTGGATAATCACAATGCGGTACACGACACTCGCCTGCGACTTTGACGGCACGATTGCAGTAAACGGGCAAGTGAATGATGACGTCCTCGCCGCGCTTGGTCGCGTTCGAGATTCAGGACGCAACCTCGTTCTGGTTACCGGGCGCATACTTGACGAGTTGATAGCGATCCTCCCGGACATCGATCTTTTCAATCGAGTAATTGCCGAGGACGGCGGCGTGGTCTACAACCCAGAGTCGGGAGAGGTGCGCTTGCTCGCAGACCCGCCTCCGGAAAGGCTAATCCGGGATCTGAAAGAACGCGATGTTACGCCATTGTCATCCGGCCAGGTTATCCTCGCGACCTGGCATCCCAATGAGATTGCCGCACTTGATGCAATACATGCCAGCGGATTCGAACACCAGATCATATTCAACAGAGGTGCGGTGATGATCGTGCCGCCCGGTGTCAATAAGGCGACTGGACTCCGGGCGGCGCTTCGCGAGCAAGGCTACTCGCCAAGAAGCACCGTTGGTGTTGGCGACGCCGAAAACGATCACGCCTTTCTCCGCGAATGCGAATTCTCCGTGGCGGTGAATGATGCAGTACCGATAATCAGAAGTCAGGTCGACTGGGTAACACAGGCTGGAGCTGGAGACGGTGTTATCGAGCTGATCGGCCAGTTGCTGAATGATGACCTCAGATCTCGCGAGGCCGGTCAGCGGCATTCCGGTGTCCGGCTCGGACAGACATTATCCGGAGAAGCAATACACCTCGCCCCGAGGCGGGAGAACATCCTGGTGAGCGGGCCATCGGCCTCTGGCAAGTCTCGAGCAACGCTGGGGGTGATTGAGAGGGCCACCAGGCTTGGCTATCAAGTCTGCGTTATCGATCCGGAAGGTGATTACTGGGGGCTTTCAACACTTGCTGCTGTCGGCGACGAGCATACGGCGCCCAACGTTGGAGAGGTCCTCCAGCTTCTGCGTGAGCCGGAGCTAAACCTTCGTGTAAATCTCATCGCCCTTCCGTTCGCGTCGCGTCCGTCGTTTCTGGCAGATCTGTACGGGCGCTTGCACCACTTCCGCTCGAGGACTGGTCGGCCTCACTGGCTAATGATCGATGAAGCACACCATATGCTTCCAGGCGCGGTCGATCAGAATTCGCACGCGGTTGTCCTGATGCCCAGTACGGGACTGGTAATGGTTACTGTTCACCCTTCATTCGTGGCTCGACCGGTACTTGACCAGATTGGCGCCATCATCGCGATCGGGCCGGCTCCCGAGGAGACTATTGCTGGTTTCTGCCATGCAACCGGTCGAAAGACGCCAGCGATCGGTGAAACTCGTTCCGTACGCGATGACGCCCTCTGGTGGCAGGTAGACCGGGGTGCACAACCATTGTGGCTATGCCTGGATTCGTCTGAGACACAGCATATTCGGCACAAGCGGAAGTATGCAATCGGCGATGTTGGCATTGTTCGAAGCTTCTACTTCCGCGGCCCTGAGAGTAAAACAAACATTCGCGCGGAGAACGTGCTCAGTTTCGCAAGCAAGGCGGGCATCGTGGACGACGAGACATGGACGTTCCACCTGTATCGGGGGGACTACTCACGGTGGGTTGGTGAGGTGATCAATGATCGTGTATGTGCAAGAGCAATTGAGCGAGTAGAGGCTTCGCGCAACCTCATCCCAGCGGAAAGCCGTAAGCGGGTCATCAATGTCCTTCTCGATCGTTACACGCTGCCGGGATAGTGCTGACCACAACCTGAATGCCGAGTAGCGCGCCGCGATCAGCTTGACGCGGGTCGCGATGCGTCAGTGAGGTTGGCGCGGGAACGTCATTGCACTCCGTTGCCCGGTTCTTCTTCGGGCAAGTTATGAGGACTTGACCGTGGTACGTTTACCCATTGAAGACCCTGATTTCGGCAGGCGCAGCTCAAGAACGCCGACCCGCATTATTGACTCCGCCTGGTCGAGCTTCACCGGGGTTTGGTAGCTTGAAAGACCGATACATCTTCCAGAACCGACGCTCGTGGACGCGCCATGTTCCTTTCGCTTCATCGCGTGTCTCATTAGTATTACCGCCAATCGTGAGGACGTCTCGATTAACCTGCGCCTCGACATCTTCCGGTTTGAGGCCGGGCATCGACGCTCGCACGACTACGTCGTCCTCGGTCTCCTGCACATCAACCGGCGAAACCGGCGCGCCGCTCGTTCCCAATCCCCCGGTCAGGCTGGTATCTGTGACGATTCGGTTTGTCGTTCACCGGGCAATTGAGCAGCAGACCGCCGCTTACCCCAGTGCAATGGACTGATCATCTCAACCAGTCGCGGCGTTCGTTCAGTGCGTAGAGTGATCCCGATTTGAACGGCATCCTGTCTGGCGCTACGTCGTACACTTGGAACGAATGTTGTTGGGGTCAACAAAGGGAGAATGGGATGAGCTCCGCTGCGGCCGAGCAGCCCGAGCAGCGATGACATCTGTCCTTGCTTGTTCCCGGGCTGGTCATCGTCTCCCCGCCGAGACCCGGGGTGTAATGTGCGTCCTGGGAAGTTCTGCCACGGCGCTTCGGCGCGAGAGTGAATCCGTCGCGGTGCGGATACAGCGATAGGGGCATCGTCATGTCTATCTTTGCTAATCGGGAAGATGCCGGCAAGCTTCTGGGCGAACATCTGCAAACGCTGGAGCTTCGAAGGCCGCTGGTGCTTGGAATTCCGCGCGGCGGGATTCCGATCGCGGTCGCTGTCGGACGCGAAATCCCGGAAGCTGAGGTCGGTGTCGTCGTAGCGCGTAAGCTCGGCGCCCCTGGCCAACCCGAGCTTGCGATTGGAGCGGTTACCGCGAACGGGGCATATTTTGTGGATGAACCGCTCGCCCGCTCCACGGGAGCCAACGCTAACTATGTGCATGATGAACTGAGGCGCCAACAAGCCGAAGCGCGACGTCGTGAAGAACAGTTTGATGGACATCGCCGCCCAGATGTCGCGGGCAGAGATGTGATCATCGTCGATGATGGGGTTGCCACCGGAGCGACCGCGATCGCGGCCATACGTGCGATTAAAGCTGCCGGCGCCAGGTGCGTCTGTTTCGCGATTCCGGTTGGCCCTCCCAGTACCATTCGTCAACTGACTCCGGAAGCGGATAAGATCATCTGCCTGCATCAACCAGGTTATTTCCGGTCGGTCGGGCAGTTCTACCGGGATTTCCGTGCAGTACCTGACGATGAGGCCATCCGCTTGTTGGCCAGCTTCCGTCCACCGATGGGAACCGCATTGGACGAGCGCGAGAGCTGAGAAGATGAACTGTCGCCGATCATGATCGTTCGAGCTGAATCGGGGAAACAGTGCAGGTGAATGATTCTGCGCCACTGGTGTTTGCGCTCAATGCGAGCCGGGACTTCGGCCAGGCAGTCGCGCGACAGCTTGGGCTGAAACTCGCCGCCCATGAGGAGCGTGAGTTCGAGGATGGCGAACACAAGGTGCGTCCACTGGTTAATGCCCGCAATCGAGAAGTCTTCGTGATTCACTCCCTTTACGCTGATCCGGAACAAACCGTGAACGACAAGCTGTGCCGGCTGCTCTTCTTTATCGCTGCGCTCCGGGATGCATCGGCATCGCGCATCACGGCGGTCATTCCGTACCTCGCCTACGCCCGAAAGGACAAGAAGTCGCAAACGCGCGATCCGGTAACCACCCGGTACGTGGCTCAACTGATCGAGACGGCGGGTGCTGACCGAGTCGTGACGCTCGAGACACACAATCTCGCGGCCTTCCAGAATGCGTTTCGCATCCCCACTGATCATCTGGACAGCCGCCTCCTGTTTGCGGATCACTTCGCGGAGATGCTGAAGGATCGTTCAAAGGTAACTGTCGTCTCTCCGGACCTTGGCGGGACCAAGCGAGCCGACGCCTTTCGAGAGACACTGCAGCATCGATTGCAACGTGAGGTGTTCTCCGGATTCATGGAGAAAACCCGCGCCCTCGGAGTGATGACGGCCGGGCGGATTGTCGGGGATCTCGCCGGAAGCACTTCTATTATCCTGGATGACCTGATCAGCACCGGTGGTACCATCGCCAAGGCAGCCCGCGCCTGTAAAGATTCGGGAGCGCTTGCGGTCTATGTCGCGGCAACACACGGTGTGTTTGTCGGTAAGGCAGGAGACGTCCTTGCAAGTGACGACATCGAACGCATCGTGGTCAGCAACACGATCCCGCCGTTCAGATTGCCCGCTGACCTTGTTGCCGAAAAGGTAACGCTATTGCCGGCGGAGAACCTTATTGCCGAAGCGGTCCGCCGCATATCCTCGGGCGAGTCGATTGTTGAACTGCTGGAACCGTGAGTTCAGCTGCCGGAGCCTCTCGCATTCTCGTCGACCATGCCGGAGAGATTCTCCTCCGCGAGTCGAAGGAGAGACTCGATACGCTCTGTCCACTTCCCCCAGCGTTCGGGGTCGAGTTCCGCCGTCCGCCAGGCTGCCAGTCTGGCCCACATGCATGCACGGTACACCTTGTAGAAACTCACCAGGGAGTGTGTTACCAGATCTGCGGTGATCGCTGCGTACTCCGAGGTCAGGATCCGCCCGATTGATGCATCACCGAGTCGCTCACACTCAAGTGACAGAAACGCTAACTCATCGACCGGGTCGACGACACGAAGCCGGGCGTCGAACTCCAGGCAGTCAAACATGACTGGGTCAGGAAGGAGACATACGTGCTCGGCGCGGAGATCACCATGACCATCGACAATGCGTCCCGTATTCACGCGATCGGCGAGAAGTTCACCGCGGTCCTCGAGAAATCGCTCGAGATGATCACGAATCCGGCTGACGCGCGTTACATCGAGTCCAAGTCTTGGTGATTCAAGCGCAGCGAAGCTTGTCTGCAATTCGTCTGTCAGATGATCGGTGTACTCGGCAGGATTCGTCAAAACGCTCGGGCTATCGCGATAGAAGCGCGCCAGCTTTGCGGCAAGCCTGCGAACCTCGTATTCCTGAACGTTCCCGTCTGCGATAAGGCGGGAGAGCATCCGATCCGCTGGCAGCCGCTTCATTTTGACGACGCAGTCCACCAGTTCACCAATCCCGCCCAGCGTCAATTGGCCCTGTTCACCTTGTCGGATCTGCTCTACGCCGATGTAGACGTCCCCGGCGAGACGGCGATTAAGCGCCACTTCGATCTCGCAATTGGAACAACGAGCCTCCAGAGACCGGAAGTCGACTGAGTTATGCTGGATCGGTTTCTTTAGCTTGTAGGCGTGATGGTCAGCGAGGAAGACCCAGGACTTGTGCGTTTCGATGACGCTGACGTCTGAGGTCCGCTCTGGATAAGAATCCGGATCACGAAGAAGCGCGATCTTCTGGTCGATCCCGATCCATTCTTCCCGAGCGTGGTTCACGCTGTACCCCCGTTCAATGCACTGGGAACTGATCGTATCTGCGCGTGCGCCTGACCGTCAGCATAACGCGTATCGCGCCACGTGCGGGTCGATACGGAACCAGCGGGATCCATTTTCCCGTTGTTGAGTTCATCCAACAAACAATGACGAGGCCCCGATGGTTCTCGGTTTCGCCCTGTACCCATCGCTCAAGGCTCCGATTCGTTCCTCGAAGCGCTATACCTACATCCATCTCGCAACTGCTACGGAACTGACACATTTGGGGGTACATCCTGAATCCGTTTATCACGCGATAGCGCTATCGTTGAATCAACACTGTTTGTATCTAGAACAGGGGAGCAACAATGAGCATGCATGACCCGGCAACCCACGTCAGGGTAAAACAGCAAGCGTCCTACCGTTACGAAGCTGCTCGTCGAGAACTCGCCGGAAAGCTTGAACAGCGCTTAGACACAGACACCAGACTCGCCACTCGAGAACTTGACCGGCTTGTCGAGCGACGTCGCGCAATGGACCGGGCATCCCACATGCTCGTTCCGCTTTCTCGCTTCATCGATCGTGAAATTCGCCAGTTTGCTAACCAGGGCGCGATCGAAGAGGGGCTGGTTGAAACCGAGGATGTGCTGATGTCCGCAATTATCAGCGTCCAAGAAGATTTGCCTGCACATATAGATGCAAGAGGCGTCTTCCCCTTTCTCCGGCGCATCAGCCAGAAACACATCCGGCAGGCGGTGAGGGCAGAGACCGAACGGGCCGCGACGGAACGCTCGCTCGATGCGCCCATTCGCCTGGCCGGATCGGACTGGCCCGACCGCGTTCTGCTGCTGCGCGAGGTGCTTGCGGACCAGAGCGCCGTCCTGCCGGAAGATGTGATTGAACAGGAGGACACCTGGGCTTTGCTTGAAAGCGCCCTGAATAGCCTGCCAGAACGCTGGAGGGAAGTCTTTCTCCTCCGCGCGGTCGACGCGTGGGATGATGACGAAATCGCGAATGCTGAAGGCATCGACGTAGCGGACGTTGAACTGATCAATCTGGCTGCGCGCGCGTACCTCAGGGAATGCCTGCGAGACAGCGAACTGCTCGAGAGCGAGTAATTCGTTCGAGGCCGAACTCGCCGGCTCCGCCTCTGTGTGTTCGCCACTGTCATCTGAATGCTTGGAGAATCATGATGCGCTACCGATATCACGATCACGGCAACATCCGCAGACCACTTGTAGAGGTCGTCGAGGAAAAAGCGAAGTTACTTGAAAAACGACTACAAGACATCGAGGACGAACTGAAATCTCTGGACATCACCGCAGAGCACCACCTGCGCAGCGATTCGTACACGACCAAGTTGCGCCTGAAAGTGCTCAACCAACAGCTCGTGGCCAGCAACCACGGCAAGGAACTTCCCGAATCCGCGCGCGGCGCGTTTGATGATCTGTTCGATCAACTCGAGGTGTTCCTGGCGAAACTCCGCCGGGAGCCGGAGATTCGGGACGAGCGCCGCAAACCCGCCTGGCTGCCCGAGCCTTCTCTCCCTGTTGACTGGAAGAACTGGAAAGAACCAGAAGAGTAACGTGGGGGACGCCTCTCGATAACGCTACTGGAGACCCGGCCATGACGAGTAAGCTAACTGACTTCGAGAAGTTCATAAGATCGCTGACCCCGGTCGAGACCGGAAAACACAGGTGGGAGATCGCGCCTCAACCACCGATGCGGGTTCCGGCGCGAATCTTCACCGACCGGGATGGAATGCAGGGACTCCTCGATGACCTCGAGGAGAAAGAGTGGAGCGCGCTCCGGCAGCTTGCGAACGTTACCGTGCTTCCCGGTATCGTCAAAGCGGCGCTCGCAATGGCGGACGTACACCCGGGCTACGGATTCCCGATCGGCGGCGTTGCCGCCTTCGACGCGGAAGCCGGCACAGTCAGCCTTGCGGGAGTTGGTTTCGACATCAACTGCGGCATGCGAACGCTCCGCACACCCTTGACGCGCGCCCTGCTGGCGGGCAAGGAGCAGATGCTTCTGGAGGCTCTCTACCAGGATATCCCGGCCGGCCTTGGCTCCACAGGCGCCCTGGTGCTCGAACCGGGGGAACTTGATACGGTGCTTATCGGCGGGGCTCCGGAAATGCTTGCCCGCGGATTCGGACTGCCAGACGATCTGGAGTTCATCGAAGAAGGGGGTGTGATTAACGGCGCTGATCCTTCAGCCGTCTCGATGACAGCCAAGCGCCGGCAGCGCAAGGAAGTCGGCACGCTCGGCGCTGGCAATCACTATGTTGAGGTCCAGGTCGTTGACGAAATCTACGATGAAGCAGCAGCGGCGGCCTATGGAATCACCATGGACCAGATCCTCGTCACGTTCCACACCGGCAGCCGTGCGCTCGGCCATCAGATTGGCAACGACTACCAGCCAGTTCTGGAGGCCGCAACGAAGAAGTACGGGATCGAGATACCTGATCGGGAACTCATAGCGGCTCCGATCAACAGCCCAGAGGGGCAGCAATATCTGGGAGCTGTTCGAGCTGGCGCAAACTGCGCATTTGCCAACAGGCAAGTGCTCGCGCATATGATCCGCGAGACGGTCGCACGAGTTATGGAAGTTCCCGCAGAACAGATCGAAACTCTTTATGAGGTCTGCCACAACACCGCAAAGCAGGAGCGTCACATTGTTGACGGCGTCGAGCGCGATCTGCTTGTCCATCGTAAGGGTGCGACACGTGCATTCGGGCCGGGAAGACCGGAGGTTCCGGAGCGCTACCGTGAAGTGGGGCA
>SKTL01000092.1 GCA_007122555.1 Thermomicrobiaceae bacterium
TCGCGTCGTGACCGACATGTTGCCGCGCGACCGCGACATTGCGATGGTGTTTCAGAACTACGCGCTCTATCCACATATGTCTGTCTATGACAACCTCACGTTTGGCCTGAAACTTCGCAGTTTCCCGAAGGATGTCATTCGGGAAAAGGCCCGGACGATCTCCGCCATGCTGGGACTGAATGAGCTTCTCGACCGCAAACCAAAGCAGCTCTCTGGCGGCCAGCGCCAGCGAGTAGCGCTCGGCCGGGCGATTATTCGGGAACCCCAGGCATTCCTTATGGATGAGCCTCTTTCGAATCTCGACGCAAAATTACGGGTTCAGATGCGTGCGGAAATCGTCAAGTTGCAGAAGCAATTGAACACGACGACGATCTACGTTACCCATGACCAGGTTGAGGCAATGACGATGGGGGACAGAATCGCCGTGATGAATCAGGGCGTTCTGCAGCAACTGGATACGCCACAAACGCTGTACGAAGAACCCGCAAACCTCTTCGTCGCAACGTTCCTGGGCAGTCCCTCGATGAACATTATGCAAATGCGAGTAAGCAATGAAGCAGATTCGCTCACGGTTCACCAGGATCCGGTAACGTTCCAGATTTCCCAGAACCGTGTGCCTCAGCTCCTGGAATACGATGGTCAGGACGTCTACATCGGCGTTCGACCTGAAGATTTCTCACTGGCGTCGGAAGCGCCGACTGACTGGCCCCGGGTCTCGCTTGATGTGGATCTGGTTGAGCTGCTCGGCGCCGAAAAACTGCTGCATTTGAATGGTCCGGGAGGAGCTCCACTGCTTGCGACGGTCGGCTCCAAGAGCGACATTCGTCGCGGAGATACGGTCGAGATGGCGATCAATTCGGAGCACTTACATGCGTTTGATGTCACATCTGAACAGTCGATATTCGCGCGCGACCCCGTTCCTGCATCAGCCTGACAAGCCAGAAGGCGGCAATGAGTTCGCGAATCGGGAAAGGAGCCGAAATGAATCCAGAAGCAAAGCTCGCCGAACTTGGCGTCGATCTGTTTGATGTCCAGCCCGGCACGGGACCCGTTCAGCCATGGGTGCGGACTGGGAATCTTCTATATCTCTCTGGAAGAGTGCCGGATAGCGGGCTGAAGGGTACCGTCGGGAAGGATCTCACAACCGATGAGGCCTATCAGGCGGCCCGCGAGTGCGCCATCGGCCATCTTTCCGTCGCCAAGTCTGCGCTTGGTGATCTCAACAAAATTGTTCGAGTCGTCAAAGTGCTCGGGATGGTCAACGCTGTTGCCGGTTTCGAAGAACAGCCGCAGGTCATCAACGGCTACTCGGATTTCATAGTAGACGTGTTTGGTGACAAAGGACGTCACGCCCGTTCAGCAGTTGGAATGTCCAGCCTTCCGCATAATGTGCCGGTAGAAGTCGAAGTGATCCTGGAGGTTGAATGACCGGAACTGGCCAGGTGCGTGAAACTCGGTCGTTGCGGCGGTGATAGATAACCCTGACATAACGCCTGCGCCTCGCCTTGCAGCCGCCGGACTGTTTCGCGAAACCCATACCTTCGAGGACTCGCCGCCGACGCTTGCCGAATTTGCAGCGCAGTCGCCGACCAATGGCTGGGACATTGCGAACTTCAACCGATGCGGAGGAGATCATGGATTGATTGGAGGGTAGGTCACCGGCGAACTCGAGCGTTGTAGCGTTGTGACGAAGTGTTGAAACGAACAGTCTAGATCTGGCCGGCGCTGCCGGCTTGAAGGAGGAATCAGAATATGCTGGATAGACGATTGACACGACGTCATTTTCTGGTCGCCGCTGGCGCGGTGACTGCCACGGGACTTCTGGCCGCATGTGAAGCGGATGATTCGGACGACGTGGTCGACGATGCGCCCGCTGACGACGCGGAACCCGCTGTTGATCCGGATGACGATGTCGACGACGACGATGAGGAAGTAGACGTCGACGATACCGATGTTGATGACGATGATGACGAGGACGAAGAGGTTCAACGCGGCGGCACCCTCCACATCGGTCAGGACTTCGGACCGCAGGATCTGGATCCCACGATCTCAACCGCCTGGGCGTCAACGAACATCCAGGAGCTGATCTTCACCGGCCTCTTGCGCTGGGACAAAGACATGGAGATCGAGCACGATATCGCCACCGACTACGAGATCGCCGACGATACGACGTATATCTTCCATCTGCGCGATGATGTGACGTTTCACAACGGCAAGCATCTGACCTCCGAGGACGTGAAGTTCACCTTCGAGCGCATTCTCGATCCGGACACTGGCAGCCCGCGTATCTCAATGTTTGAGCAGATCGAGAGCATCGACGCCGACGAGGACTACACCGTTCAGTTCAATCTGTCTCGGCCGTCAGCCGCGTTCATTCGCTACTTGACGACGATCCCGCACGGCGCGATCGTTCCATCGAACGCGACCGATGAGGAGCTTAACTCCGACGCCCCGGGTACCGGTCCGTTCCGGTTTGTCGAGCACGTGCTCGACCAGGAAGTGCGTCTGGAAGCGTTTGAGGACTACTACGAAGAGGGCCTTCCGTATCTCGACGAAGTCGTATTCCGGCTTCTCGGCGACGACACGTCGATCTCGGCGGCCCTGACGTCGGAGTCCGTGCACATGACCTGGCTGAAGGACCCGATGGTGGCCCAGAACGTGGCTGAGACGACGCCGGGACTCGAATCCGTTCCGGGTGTCAGCAGCCGCTACATTCCGATCTTCTTCGATCTTGAGGAACCGCCGTTTGACGACGTTCGAGTTCGCCGGGCCATGAGCCTTGCGCTGGACCGCCAGGCGATCGTAAACGGCGTCCTTGGCGAGTTTGGAGCGGTCGGAACGTTCCTGCCTCCGTCACAGCTTGGCGGATACACCGGCGACGGAAGTGATCTGCCCTACTACACGCGCGACGTCGATGAAGCGATGCGCCTGCTCGAGGAGGCGGGATACGAGAATCTCGAAGTGCCGGAATTTAAGGTCGTTGCCGCCAATGACCTGGACGTTCAGGCGTCTCAGATCATGCAGCAGCAATGGGCGGACGCCGGGATTGATGTCAATGTCAACCCGATGGAAGTCGGCGCGATCCTGGATGACTGGAACAGCGGCAACTACAAGATGGTCATGGTCGGTCTGACCTGGAACGCGGATCCTGACGAAGAGGTGGTTCGGTTCTACAGCCAGTCGCCGTTCGGGTCTGCCATGGGAATCGATGATCCTGAGGTGGATGAGCTGATCGAGGAGGGGCGCGTCGAGATCGAGGACGACGCGCGAATCGAGATCTATCACCAGATCCAGGAGCGCGTGCTCGATCAGGTGTACACGATCATTCCATACGCCTACCCGTTGCGCTGGGAGCTGGCGTGGGAGTACGTTCGAGGATACGAAGTGATGCCGTCGAATGCGCGCCTCTATGTGCGCCAGACATGGCTTGATAATCAGGAATGATTCAGATCATTACGCGGCGTCTGCTTATGCTGATCCCGATTCTCCTCGGGGTCTCCATACTCACGTTCGGCGCCATGCACGCGATCCCGGGCGACCTGGCCGTCATTCTGCTCGGGGTCGAGCGGGCGCAGGATCCGGTTGCGCTGGAAAACATCCGAGCCAAGTACGGACTGGATGAACCGGTGCCAGTGCAATACGCCAAGTGGCTTGGCAATGCGGTCCGGCTGGACTTCGGGGATTCCCTGCGCCTGAACGTGCCTGTGCGTGATGAGATCATGAGAAGGTTACCGATAACCATTCAACTGGCGATGATGTCCGTCGTGTACGGGCTCGTTGTCGGCGGGGTTATCGGTACGATGGCGGCGATTCGCGGCGGATGGTGGGGAGCGTTCGGTCGCCTCTACAACATCTTTGGGATTGCGGTGCCGAGCTTCTTCCTGGCGACGCTGCTGATTCTCTTTGGCACGCGGTATGTCGGCTTCATCCCGACCCTCGAGTACGTGAGATTCACCGAGGATCCGGTGCGCAATATGATGCTCATGATCTATCCCACACTATCCCTCGGAACAGGATTGTCCGCGGTGATCGGTGAGAACGTTCGATCGGCGGTCACCGAGACGATGAGTCTGGATCACGTGCGGGTTGCACGGTCGAAAGGATTGGCAGAGCGCTCGGTGGTGCTTCGTCACATCCTGAAGAACGCCATGATCCCGATCACCACCGTGACGGGGCTGCAGGCGGCGTTTTTGCTTGGCGGAACGATCATCGTCGAGACGATCTTTGCGATTCCTGGGCTCGGGCGGCTGGCGCTCAGCGCCATCAATCTTCGCGACTATCCCTTGATGATGGGTATCGTCCTGATCATCGCCGTGATGGTTGTCCTGGCCAGCCTGATTGCGGACTTGCTCTACGCGCTGTTTGACCCTCGAATACGCGTTTCCTAGGGATGTGGTGATGACCTCAGTGCGGGACGTTTCGACATCATCAGAACCACGGCAACCTGCTGGGCCGGAGTTGAGAAGTGCGCAGCCCGAGACTCGGTGGCGGTCGTTCCGAAAGGGAATGAACCCCGAGTTGACGATCGGGTTGATTCTTCTCCTGCTCATCATCCTGACGGCGATCTTTGCGCCGTTCATCGCCTGGCATCCGCCGAATCAGTCATTGGCGCCGTCACTATCCGGCCCCGAGCTTCAGTATCCGTTCGGGACGGATTCCATCGGTCGAGACGTGTTCTCTCGTGTGTTGCACGGAGGACGCGTGTCGCTGATGGTCGCCGTTCCGGCGGTATTACTGGCGTTGACGCTCGGCATGTTGCTCGGGGTTCCGGCTGGTTATCTTGGAGGCCGGGTTGATCAGTTCCTGATGCGGCTCCTCGATATCGTTTTCGCCTTCCCTGCGATCTTGCTGGCGATCGTCGTTGTCTCGATTCTTGGACCAAGTATCCAGAACCTGGTTATCACGATCGGGATCATCTACACGCCGCGTATGGCGCGGATCGTCAGGGCCCCGATCCTGTCCGTTAAGGAAAGAGACTTTGTCGGCGCGTCTCGAGCTGTGGGCGCATCGGAATTCCGACTGGTGACCCGGCATGTGATTCCGAACGCCTCGGCCCCGGTGATCGTCGAAGTCTCGCTGGCGCTGAGCCAGATCGTGATCACCGAGGCGGCGCTGAGCTTTCTGGGGCTCGGGCCGCCGCCGCCGAATCCGTCCTGGGGCGCCATGCTGAGCGATAGCCGGCAGTTCATGCAGATTGCTGCCTGGAACGTGCTAGCGCCTGGGATCGCCATCGTGATCGCAGTCGGCAGTTTCCAGCTCATCGGTCATGGGCTTCGCAGAACGCTTGATCCGCGACAGCGGATGTGACGATTCAACAATAGCTACGAAGGGTGAGCATCGAATGACTCCTGCGCCTCGTATTGCGGTCGGCGGACTGTTTCACGAAACACATACCTTCGCAGACTCGCCGACGACACTTGCCGACTTCCAGGCTCAGTCGCTGATGTACGGCGAGGATATCGAACGGGAAACGCAGGGCGCTCGTTCCGGAATAGCCGGAATGATCGCCGGTAGCCGATCCCATGGCTGGAGCATTCTGCCAACCGTATACGCCGGGGCGATGCCGGCCGGCACGGTGGCGCAAGATGCCTATGAACGGCTTGTGAAAGACCTTCTGGACCGCCTCGAAGCGCAGATGCCGTTCGACGGCATCCTGCTCGCCTTGCACGGAGCGATGGTGACCGAAGAATGCCTGGATGCCGAAAGCGACATTCTCGAGCGAGTTCGGGCCGTCGTTGGTCAGGATGTTCCGATCGTCGTCGAACTCGATATGCACGGTAATATCGGCAAGGCGTCAGTCGAACTGGCGGACGTACTGGTCAGTTACGACACGAACCCCCATGTCGATGCCTACGAGCGCGGATATGAGTGCGCCGACATACTGAAGCGATTGCTCGAAGGCGAGATCA